>JAFAMS010000146.1 GCA_019233165.1 Vulcanimicrobiota bacterium
TGTGGAGCCCCACGGACGGGAACGCGACGATCGCGTCACCGGGGACAACCGTCTCTTTCGGCGGAATCTCTTTGAGCGCGACGATCCCGACGATCGTCCCGGCGAGATCGAAGTCGTCGCCCCGATAGAGTCCCGGCATCTCCGCGGTCTCGCCGCCGAGCAGCGCCGTTTCGTTCTCGCGACAGGCACGGTGGACGCCGGCGACGATCGCCGCCGCGACCTCGGGGACGAGCTTGCCGACCGCGAGGTAATCGAGGAAAAACAGCGGCTTCGCGTTCGTCACCAAGATGTCGTTGACGCAGTGGTTGACCAAGTCGACGCCGACCGTGTCGTAGCGGCGCAGCGCCGCCGCGATCAGGAGCTTGGTGCCGACGCCGTCCGCCGAGGCGACGAGGGCTCGCTCGGGATCGCCGGGGAGCCGGAAGAGGCCGTTGAAGGACCCGAGGTCGTCCAGCTGGTCGGGGTGTTTCCAGGACGCTGCAAGCCGCTTGTAAAGAGTAACCGCGGCGCTTCCCGCCGCGATATCGACCCCCGCAGCGGCATACGCATCCCCGGCACGATCCATCGGCCCGGGCTTCGCCTCACCACGTGAAAGGACCCCACATGCAGGTTACCGTCTCCAGCGATCTGGCGCGCAGCGTCGTCTCCGACGCCCTCGTCCTTCCGGTCTTCGCGGACAAGGCGCTGGAAGGCCCGGCCGCCGACGTCGACCCCAAGCTCGGCGGCGTCATCGCAAGTGCGCTCGCTGACGGTGAGATGCAAGGGAAGCCCAACGAGACCGCGCTCTTTCACGTCATCGGGGATCTGGGCGTCCGCAAGGTTTTGCTCGTCGGACTCGGAGACCGCGCCAAGTTCGAGCCCGCACAGCTGGCGCAGTATGCCGGGACTGCGGTTCGGCACCTCGGCAAGCGCAACGTCCATGAGATTGCGATCGCGGTCCCGGCTGAGGCGAAAGATCCCTTCACCGCGGCGTCGTTCATCGCGGAGGGTGCGATCGTCGGAACCCTCGACACGACGATCTACCGGAAAGAACAAGAGCGTCCAATCGACGTGAAGTCGCTCGTGATCGTTGCGGGTGCGCTGGATCGCGGCGCGCTCGATGCCGGCGCAAAGCATGGAAAAATTCTCGGCGAATCGGTGAATTTCACGCGCCGCCTCGCGCTCACACCCGCGAACGACATGACGCCGCGGATTTTGGCCGAGCGCGCCGAGGCGGTCGCCAAGGAGACTGGCCTCGGCTTCGACTCGCTCGACGAAGACCGGATGAAAGAGCTGGGGATGGGCGCACTTCTCGGCGTCTCGCAAGGGAGCTCGCAGCCGGCGCGGCTGATCGTCCTGACCTACGACGGCGATCCGAATTCGCGGGAGCGTCTCGCGCTCGTCGGCAAAGGGATCACGTTCGACTCCGGCGGCATCTCGCTCAAACCGCCCGAGAACATGCACGAGATGAAGTACGACATGAGCGGCGGCGCTGCGGTGATCGGCGCGATGCGCGCGATCGGATCTCTCAAACCGAAGATCAACGTGATCGGCGTCGTTCCGGCAAGCGAGAACCTACCGGGGCCGGACGCGACGAAGCCGGGCGACATCCACCGGGCAATGAACGGGAAGACGATCGAGGTCATCAACACCGACGCCGAGGGTCGCCTGATTCTCGCGGACGCACTCGCCTACGCGACGATGAAGCTGGGTGCGACGCGGCTGATCGATTGCGCGACGTTGACGGGCGCGATGGTGATCTCGCTCGGTCACGTCGTCACCGGTGCGATGAGCAACGACGACGCATTCCGCGACGAATTCCTCGCCGAGGTGAAGGGCTGCGGCGAGCGCTATTGGCCGCTTCCGGTCTACGACGACTATCTGAACCAAACCAAGAGCGAGATCGCCGACCTGAAAAACACCGGCGGACGTCCGGCAGGGAGCCTGACGGCAGCCGCATTCCTGCGCGAGTTCGTCGACGGGAAGCCGTGGATTCATCTCGACATCGCGGGGACGGCGTACGGCGACAAGGAGACGCCGTATCAAGCGAAGGGTCCGACCGGGATCCCGGTTCGCGCGTTCGTAACGTTCGTCGAAGCCGAAGCGCGCGAGGGCGCACCCGGCGACGGCGTTGCGGCAGAGCGGCCGACCGTCGCCGTCTGAATGAGCGGGCGGCTCCCGCTCGGCCGATTCAAGG
>JAFAMS010000123.1 GCA_019233165.1 Vulcanimicrobiota bacterium
CGACAACGAAGGTAGATGGCGCCTCGACGAAGGTGACGCTAACCTACGACGGCTCGAGCAGCTTAACCAGTGCGACCATCTCGGCAACCGCACCCGGGATTGCGAGGGGAAGGATTACTCCGGCGACGTTAACGCCGTTTGGCGCGACGCAGGTTACTACAGCACTCCAGAACGTCGAATCGTATTATTTAACCTTGCCGCATACCTCGATATCGAGCGATCTGCAAGCTCTCGCCGCGCACATGACGGCTTCGGGCCAGTTTGCCGGCGCGACCGTTGCGACCGGCGGCGTCGACGCGACCTTTTCAAACGGGGCGCACGCGCTGATCTTCGCCGATAAGCCCGAAGACCTCGCCGGTCCGTACTCAAGCGGCGCGAAAATGACGAGCGCGCGAGAGGCTGCAGTGTGGGTCCGCAACGGACCGTTGAGCGCGCCGAACCCGCACGAGGTCGCGTTTTTAGTCAACGAATCGGGCGACAGTGCGTTCCACCCGCAGCGCCAACAAGCGTTTGCCGCGGCTTTTACCACCGAAGGATTTACCTCGGGTGCGGGCTACGGCGTTGACGCGCTCGACGTCACCCTCGATAATATCGCCGCGCTTGGTACGAGTCACAACATCGATTTTTTGGACATGGCCACGCACGGAATGGTCGATCACGACGGTACCTACTGGTGGCAATCCGATACGCAGGTTTCGAACGCGTCGCTGCAGGCGTATTTCAAGGATCTAGCGGGGAACAACGTTGCGTTTTCCATCCCACTGGCTGCCGGCTACTCAAGCAAACCGTTTGTGGATTTTGCATTCGGCGCCGGTTTCTTGGCGAACCACCTCGCGTTCAATTCGGGCGCGATCGTCGACAACCAATCCTGCTTTGGGCAAAGCGCAAGTATTAAACACGGTCCTCTCGACTTGAAGTCTCGCGGCGTCCTCCGGTATTACGGGTGGACGGAAGTGGTCGAGGACCAAGATGCAGACGGTACCGACGCGTTCATGCTCGATCGATTGCTGGGCGAACAGTCGCCAAGCAAGACCGGGCTCGACCAATATGCGCCACAGCGCACGCCTCCGCAGCGGCCGTTCGCACTCGATCAAGTGAATGCGATCATGCAAACGGAAGGCCGCAGCGGGCCGCTCTCGGGAAATTCGTACGGTCTTCCCTACACGATCTCCGATATCACCAACGGACGCTCGACGAAACGGTACTCGACGTTTTACGAGAGTGATTTCGGGGGCGAGCTCGTTGCGAATCCGCCGATCGAATATGCCCTGCCGTCGATCGAAGCCGTCGGCGTGAGCGAAGGGACGCCATCGCTACTCTATATCGCGGGCACGTTCCCCGCGACAACGGGCAGCGTCACCATTACCAACTCGTTCGGCACGGCGATGCCGGCCCCGACGTCGTGGACCCCCACGCTGATCCAGGTACCGATACCGGCAACCGGCGCCGGTGCGTGGGGAGTCGTTTCGGTAACGAGCGGCGGTATCGCAAGCAATGCCGTGCCCTTAACGCTGTGGACCGGAAACCTCACGTACCAAGCCAGCGGAACGCTGACGTCCTGGGCCACCGACGCAGGCAGCGGGTCGTTCAACGTCGGAGCCAACGTTTACGTTGCCGTCCGCGCCGACGTTCATCCGACCGTCGTTACGATCGACGCCACGCCCGAACCGCAGAACCTCGTTTTCAGTAACGTGGCGCCCAATTCGAGCGCTGCCGGCACGGCCTACAACTGGGCGTTTACGAGCTCGGCCGGCGATTGTCCGGGATGTAACGTCACCATCGCGATAGCCTCACCCGCCCCAACGATGGCTCCGTTTAACCAACTCAATATGTCCTTCGCGTATCCGGGACCGTCGTGCAACAACGGATCCCCCGGCCCGCAGGGCGATGCCAACCCGAACGTGTTTTGCGCTCTCCTGCAGTTCGACACGACTTCGGGCAGTACGTGCTCGACCAACAGTCCATCCAATGAGTATTGTGACACCATCGGCGGTCTCTTCAGCAGCGTCGGCGATAAGGTCGTGCTTACGATGGATCCTACGACGTACGCGCTGACGATCGATGCGACACCGTACGCGCTTTCGGTCGGTAACGGCGTCACGGGCTCCGGAACTGCGACCGTGAGCGGCCCGTTCGCGGCGCCCCTCTCTCCTCCCGACGCGTCGACGCCGGCGCTGCGCCGGCACCGCCGACCGTAACGAATTGCCGGCGCTTCGCCTCACGCGGCTAGGGTAACGCTCCCCGTCACCTGCGTACCGACGTGCTGCGCGGTGATGAGTTCGACGATCGCCGCGTGCGGTATGCGGCCGTCGACGATCTGGGCGGCCGCGACGCCGCCCCGTACGCCAAGCGCGGCAGCGCGAATCGCGTCGCGCAGGTCGGACGCGACTCGCTCGTCGCCGGCAATCGCCAGCGCCTCGCTCGGGGTTAACTCGGCGATCAGCGCGTCCGTCTGGGGGTCGGCCACGCCGCCGGCGGC
>JAFAMS010000176.1 GCA_019233165.1 Vulcanimicrobiota bacterium
GATCCTTGGACTGACGGTTATTCCCACGTATATGCTCCATACACCTAGCGCTTGTCAAGGCTTCTAGCGAGGCAAGCGAGCCCCTCACGCGAAGCTGAGGGCGCTATGGAGCACCGCGATGCCGTGATCTACGGCGCCCGCGTCGCCGAGGTCGAACCCTTCGGAATCGAGCCGATCGCTGCGAATGAGCGCCACGGCAATCCGCGCGATCTCTTCGGGCTGTGGTTCTCGGCCAACGCGGAGACGGCGACGAGGGCGGTCGGCATTTTGACCGCCGCGCTCTACGGGACGAGTCTCCGCGGTGCGATTGCCGGGATCCTGATCGGCAATGCCGTCGGGTACGCGCTACTCGGACTTCTTTCGACGTTCGGCCCGCGCTGGGGTCTTCCGCAGATGATGCAATCGCGACTCGCGTTCGGTTATTACGGGAACGCCGCGCCGGCCGGACTCTCGTTTCTGGCGGGGATCGGGTGGTTCGCCGTCAACTCGGTCCTCGGCGCGTACGCGCTCGGAACGCTCGCGCATCTCGCGTATCTCCCGGCGCTTACGATCATGTTAGCGATCCAGGTTGCGATCGTGGTCTACGGCTACAATATGATCCATCTCTTCGAGCGGCTTTCGCTCGTCGCGCTCGCGTGCGGTTTCGTTTTGCTTGGGCTCGCTACGGTGCAGCGCACCGACTGGCTCGCGCCGTTCGATCCGCGCGCTCCGCTCGCCGCAGGCGGCGAGATCGCCGGTATCGTCCTGGCGCTCGCGCTCTCGTTCTCGTACGTGATCGGCTGGGTCCCCGCGGCGTCGGACTACTCGCGCTATCTCCCGGCGACGACGCGGCCGAGTGCGATCTGGACCTGGGTGTTCCTCGGCGGCTTCATCCCGTGCACGTTACTCGAGATCATGGGAGCTGCGGCGGTGAAAGCGCTTCCGCAGTACGATCTCGCCGGACTGCAACCGACCGCTGCGGTGACGCTTCTGTTGGGAAACGGCTTCGCCGGCCGGCTCGGTTTGATCACGATCATGCTCGGCACGCTCACCGCGAATTGTCTGAACCTGTACTCGGGCGCGCTGAGCGGACTCGCCGCAGGGATCAAGATGAAACGCTGGCAGGCCGCAATCTTCGTCGGCGCAATCGGCGCGACGCTCGCCACGCTCGGTTCTCGTCCCGATAAAACTGCGGAGCTGTATACGAACTTCTTGCTGCTGCTCGCCGCCTGGGCATCGCCGTGGGCCGGCGTCGTGATCGTCCACTGGTGGAAGACGCGCGCCAACGCGGCCGATCCTTTCGCAGCGCTGCGACCGTTCCCGCGCCTGCGCGCGGGTCTCATCGCGTGGCTCGTGGGAATCGCGGCGTCGATTCCGTTCCTCGACCAGACGTGGTTCACCGGATGGATCGCGCGCAGCGACCCGCGTCTCGGCGACATCTCGTACGAGGTGGGATTCGCGGCCGCGGCCGCAGCGATGCTTCTCCTTTTCCGGCCGCAATCTGCCTGAGATTAAGGCCCCTTCAGAACGCGTTGAAGCCGGTTAACGCTTGACCGAGGATGAGCGCGTGGACGTCGTGCGTTCCCTCGTAGGTGTAGACCGATTCGAGGTTCGCCATGTGCCGCATCGGATTGTATTCGGCTAGGATCCCGTTCGCGCCGAGCATCCGGCGGCATTTGCGCGCGACGTCGCACGCGATGTCGACGTTGTTGCGCTTCGCAAGGCTGACTTGCTGCGGCGTCGCTACTCCGGCGTCTTTGAGCCTCCCGAGATGGTACGCCAGGAGCTGACCTTTCGTGATCTCGGTCAGCATCTCGGCGAGCCGCTCTTGCTGAATCTGTTTCGCGCCTAACGGCGCGCCGAAGACCTCGCGCGTCTTGCTGTACTCGAGCGCCTGCTCGAAACATGCGATCGCGGCGCCGAGCGCGCCCCACGCAATCCCGTAGCGCGCCTGCGTAAGGCACATCAGCGGCGATTTCAGCCCGCCGCTCTTCGGCAAGATCGCATCGGCGGGGAGCTCGACGTCGGTGAAGGCCAGCTCGCTCGTGTCGGAGGCGCGCAGCGAGTGCTTCCCTTTTTGGTCGCGTGCGGTGAAACCGCGCATCCCGCGCTCCACGAGAAAGCCGCGGACCGAGCTCTCGTCGCCGTCGTCCGTCTTTGCCCACACGACCGCGACGTCGGCGCGCGAGCCGTTGGTGATCCACATCTTCGAGCCGTTGAGAACCCAGCCGTCGCCTTTGCGCCGGGCGCGCGTCAGCATCCCCGCCGGATTCGAGCCGTAGTCCGGCTCGGTGAGACCGAAGCAACCGAATTTTTCGCCGGACGCGAGCGCCGGGAGCCAGCGACGGCGCTGCTCCTCGCTCCCGAACGAATAGATCGGATACATAACCAGCGAGCCTTGCACGCTCGCGAACGAGCGCAGCCCCGAATCGCCGCGCTCCAGCTCCTGCATGATGAGCCCGTACGCGATGTTATCGAGACCCGCACAGCCGTATTCTTCGGGAAGTGTCGGCCCGAAAACGCCGAGAGCCGCGAGCTCCGCGACGATCTCGCTGGGGAATCGCCCCTCCATCCATGCGTCGTCGATGATCGGCAAGACGCGCTCGTCGACGAATTCGCGCACGGTGTCCCTGATCTGACGCTGTTCGGGCGTGAAGAATTCGTCGATATTGTAGAAGTCGAGCGGTTTCGTCCGCGTTGCCTGCATGCCGTCCTCGCGCTTACCGGTTGGCGTGGCTCATGTCGGCGTAGCGCATCCCGGCAAACGCTCCCTTCGGCGCGACCTGCTCGATCGAAGCGAGCTGCTCCGGCGTCAGGACGATCTCCGTCGCCGCAACGTTCTGCTCGAGATACTTGCGCCGCTTCGTCCCTGGGATCGGGACGACGTCGTCGCCGCGGCTGAGGACCCAGGCGAGGGCGAGCTGGCTCGTCGTGACGCTCATCTCGCGTGCGAGCTCGCCGAGTCGCGCGACGATCGCCGCGTTCTTCTCGAAGTTGTCGCCTTCGAAGCGCGGCGAGCCGGCGCGCATGTCGCCTTCGCCGATGTCTTCGCGCTTCACCGTCCCTGCGAGGAACCCACGCCCGAGCGGGCTGTACGGAACGAACCCGATCCCGAGCTCGTGAGCGGTCGCGTACGAGCCGGTCTCTTCGGGATCGCGTGACCAGAGCGACCACTCCGACTGCAGCGCAGTGATCGGGTGGACTTTGTGCGCGCGCCGCACGTTCTCCGGCTTCGCTTCGGAGAGGCCGAGGAAGCGTACTTTTCCTGCCTTCACGAGCTCGGCCATTGCGCCGACCGTTTCTTCGATCGGGACCTCGTAGTCGATCCGGTGTTGATAGTAGAGATCGATCGTCTCGATCCCGAGGCGGCGCAGCGATGCGTCGCAGGCCTCCCGCACGTACTCCGGCCGGCTATCGTAGCGCCGCGGCCCGTCGCGGCGCTGGCCGAACTTCGTCGCGACGACCGCCCGGTCGCGCCTTCCGCGCAGCGCGCGACCGACGAGCTCTTCGTTATGACCGACGCCGTACACGTCGGCGGTGTCGAAGAAATTCAGTCCGAGCTCGAGCGCGCGATGGATCGTCGCGATGCTTTCGGCTTCGTCCGCCGCCCCGTACGAGTCCGACATCCCCATGCATCCGAGTCCGATCGCGGAAACGGTAAGCGAGCCCCCCAACCTGCGTTGCTGCATTCTAACGGCGCTCCGCCCCAGGCTCCGCGCCCCCCGCGCTTTGCGCAGGGCCCCCGACCCGACCTCGCAACGACGCCGTCGCACGATTTCTACCACGCTGTGCTCGGTCCATCACCATCACCTTTTTAACACGCGAGCGATCTTGTCGAACAGCGCGTTCATCGTGCGCTCGTGGACGTCTTCGAAACGGCGCCAGAAGAGCCGGCCCTCCGGCTCGGAAAGCTCGGCTTCGATCCGGTGGGTGACCGTCGTTTGCTTCCCGTCGGCGGTTATGTAGTAGCCGTGCGTGCCGGCGACGCCGTCGTTCAGGAATTTCCAGACGATCCGCTCCTCCGGGACGACCTCCTCGAGGACCGCATGCACCCCGCTATGCCATTCCTCGGTTCGTCCCGGGACGAGCGGGCCCGGCGAACGCATGAAAGGCTGCGACGCAAACGGCCACACGGCGTCGGCCGAGGTTCCCATGTCGACGAGCAACTGGAAAATCCGGCGTTTCGTCCCGGTAAAGGTCCGCTGGTGCGAGATCGAGAGCGGCGGGGTCGAGGTTGCCATTGCGGCGGAGTTCGCTACGAGCGGCGTTTCCCCACTGCCGCTCCGGTCAACCGAGCGGGAGCCTGACCCGAACGTGGGTCCCGAACCCCGGGATCCGCCGGACGTCGAGCGACCGCCCGAGCGTCGCGATCAGATAGAGTCCACGTCCGCTCTCGCTGAGCGGATCGAGGGGGAGCCGTCCCCGCCAGCTGAATCCCGGGCCCCGGTCGATGACGTCGAGGACCGCGCCACGGTCCTCTCGGGCAAGCCCGATGTCGACCGGACCGGGCGTGTACCGCGACGCGTTCCCAACCAGCTCGCCGAACACGGCTTCCGCGGCGGCCGCCTGGCGCGGATCCGCACCCATCGTGTGGAGACGCTCGACGAACGCGCGGCGGACCGCCTGCGCCGAAACGGCTTCGGCGGCGTCGAACGTCCAGGTCGTACCGGCCGCGACGCGCAGGCTGAGGATCGCAACGTCGTCGGGCGCGGCCTGCGGGAGCGCGAGCGCGCGCAGGAGCTGCGCGGCATCGCTCGCGACGGCGAACGCGGGGTCGAGCAACGACCCCATTACGAACTCCATGCCGGCGGCGATGTCTTTTCCAGCTTCGACGAGTCCGTCCGTGAAGCAGACGAGCAGTTCGCCGGCACGCAACGTCTCCGTCCGCGTCGTCAACTTCTCGAAGCCTTCGAGACCGAGCGGAAGATCGGGATCGGGGAAACGCCGGACGAGTCCTTCGGGTGAACGGACGAGCGGCGGCGGATGGCCTGCGCTCGCGTAGCGAAGCACGCGCGTTTGGCTCTCGTAGATAGCGACGAACGCCGTGACGTAGACGTCCGGATGCTCTCGCCGTAGGGAGGCGTCCGCGATCCGCAAGAGGCGCGCGGGGTCGCGCTCGATCGCGCTCGCGACTCGGATCGCTTGCCGCAATTTCCCCATCGGGATCGCGGCGCCCAACCCGTGACCCCCCACGTCGCCGATCGAGAAGCAAAACGTTCCGTCGCCGAGCTCGAAGGCGTCGTACCAATCGCCGCCGATCTCGGATTCGGCGCTCTCTGCGCTCGCGTAGATCGCGCTGAACGACAGCTGTTCCGTGCGCGGGAGCGATCCTGGGAGAAACGACGCTTGGAGCGTGCGCGCGATCAGGTTTTGTTGCTCGTAGAGATGCTGCAGCGTCTCTTCGGCGCGCTTGCGCAAGACGAGCTCGGCTACCCGCGTCGCGACGTCGGTGTAGAAAGGAAGATCGGCGCGTTCGTACGGCTCCTCGTCGCTGGTGCGCATCCAGCTCAGCGCGCCGACGATCGTCCCTTCGGCGATCATCGGCATCCTGATTCCCGAGCGGATCGAGACGCGTCGACGCAGCTCGAGATGGCGCGGACTGTGTACCTCGTGGCCGACGACGGATTCGTCGATCGCCGAGAACACTTCCGGGATCCCGCTGCGCGCCGCTCCCCAGGACGAGTTGCCGATCGGGGGCGCCGTTCGATAGAGCTCGCGTAGCTCGAGGAGCGCGCCCTTGCGATCGGGGTCGCCGGCGACGAAAACGTCCTCGAACGAGCCGTCGGGTGCGAACAAATCGATCGCACACGCATCGGCGAAACGGGGGATCGTCATCTCGACGAAGCTACCGAGCGCCGTGCGATAATCGGGGCTGCTTTCGAAGAGGCGCGTCACCGCGAGCAAAAACTCAAGCCGCTCGCGGCTGCGCTTCTCATCGTGGACGTCCGACGAGATCCCGACGTAGTTGCTGACGCGGCCCTGCCCGTCCCGCAGAACGAGCGCGCGCTCGCGGAACCAGCGATAGGCGCCGTCGCGCCGTCGAATACGGTTCTCGAGGACGTACGGACGGCCGTCTTTTACGAATGCGCGCCAAGCGTGCTGGGTCGCGGCGCG
Organism: Vulcanimicrobiota bacterium; assembly: GCA_019233165.1. Classification (GTDB taxonomy): domain Bacteria; phylum Vulcanimicrobiota; class Vulcanimicrobiia; order Vulcanimicrobiales; family Vulcanimicrobiaceae; genus JAFAMS01. The sequence goes on from JAFAMS010000176.1 coordinate 6,094, forward strand.
GTCGCCGGGGTGGATGTATTCTAGGACTTCGTCGGCGGCGAGATCCGCGGGAGCGCCGGTATAGCGCTGCCACTGCGCGCTGAAGCGCAGGCGACGCCCGTCGGGTCCGGCGATCCAAGCGATCTCCGGAACTTGATCGAGCCCGAAAAGCTCGATCCCCGTCACGAGGAGAGCTTAGGCCTTCAGCTCGATGTCGACGCCGGCGGGAAGGTCCAGGTGCATCAAGGCGTCCATCGTCTTCGGAGAGGCTTGCAAAATGTCGATCAGTCGCTTGTGCGTGCGCATTTCGAAATGCTCGCGACTCTTCTTGTCGACGTGCGGTGAACGGTTGACGCAAAAGCGGTTGATCTCGGTGGGGAGCGGTACGGGACCGCTCACGAACGCGCCGGTA
>JAFAMS010000289.1 GCA_019233165.1 Vulcanimicrobiota bacterium
AGCTCGAACTCGTCATCGGCGCCGCGAGTTCGGCCCTCGCCGAGCGGGTCGAAGCGCATCTCCGGCGCTTCCCCGGGATTCACGCACACATCGTCGGCGGCGCAAAGGCTGCGCTGGAAAACGCGGACGCCGCCTGGATCGCTTCCGGGACCGCCGTCCTCGAGGCTGCGCTGATGGGCGTCCCGTCGATCCTGCTCTACGTGACTTCGGAAGCGCAGGCGAAGATGGCGCGACGCATGTACGCGAAGATCGGCGGACGCTATCTTGGCCTCCCGAACCTGGTCCTCGACCGCGCGGTCATCCCCGAGTTTTGGCAAGAAGAAGCGACCGGTTCCGCCCTGGCGGAGGCGATGCGCACGATCTTGCGCGACCCGCAGGCGCAGCTGGACGACCTGAAAGGGCTTCGAGCGGCGCTCGGTCCGGCGGACGCGCTCGAGCAGTGCGCGCGGTTTGCGCTCGACGCAGCGGCGCGATGATCCGGATCTATCACACGTCGGATCTGCACGACCGGCGGGGTTTCGTCGAACCGCTGCGCAGGCTCCGCGCGCAAGCGCCGGGATTGCTCGTCGACTGCGGCGACTCGCTGCGCGGCAGCCAAACGGTCTTTTTTCCGCGCGAGCCGGTTCTGCGCGAGCTCGACGCCGCCGGCTACGACGTCCAAGCGATGGGGAACCGCGAGTTCAACTATCTCTTCGCCGCGGTGCGCGCGCGCGCGGCGCAAATGAAGCATCCGTTCGTGTGCTCGAACTTGATCGACCTGCGCGGGCGCACGCTCCCGTTCGCGCGCGAGCACCGGCTCGCCCGCGACGACGACGCGCGCAAGTGGCGAATCGTCTTTTGCGCGCTTCTCGTGCCGCAGTACCCCGCCGGGAGCCCGTGGGAACGGATCTTCGGCTGGCGTTTTCTCGAGCCGCGCGCGGTCGTCGAAGAGCGGGCGCGGGCGCTCGAAGAAGGCGAGACGCTCGTCGTGCTCTCGCACCTGGGGTTGCGCGCCGATCGCGAGCTCGCACGCGCGGTCCCGCGGATCGAGCTGATCTTGGGCGGTCACAGTCACGATACGCTCGAGCGCCCGGAGCTCGTCGGAGAGACGCCGATCGTCCACGCCGGTCCGTTCGGCCGGTACGTTTCGCGCAGCGAGCTGGTCTTCGACGAGGAACGCCGGCGTGCGAAGCTCGAGAGCTTCGCGTTGCTCCCGCTCCTTGCGTCGTGAGGGTCCTCTTCGTGACGAACGGCCACGGCGAGATCGCGATTGCGCGCAGAATCGCGCTCGAAGCGCGGCGCTGCAGGGCGGTCGAAACCGATCACCTCGCGCTCGTCGGAAGCGGTTTCGGCGACGCCGACCTGCGCGACGTCGGGCCGCAGCGCACCTTTCCCAGCGGCGGACTCGTCGCGATGGGGAACGTTGCGGCGTTTGCGCGGGACGTCGCCGCCGGATTCGTTCCGTTTTGGTTCGCGCAGCAAAGGTTCTTGCGCTCCGCGCGCGGGCACTACGACGCCGCGGTCGCCGTCGGCGACGTCTACGCATTGGCACGCGCCCGCGTCGTTCGGGCGCCGACCGTCTTCGTGGGGACCGCCAAGAGCGTCTACGTCGCGCCGTACGGACCGTTCGAGCGGCGTCTCTTGCGAAGAGCGGCGCGCGTGTTCGTTCGCGACGAGCCGACCGCCGTCGCGCTCCGGGCGCACGGCGTCGCCGCCGAAGCGCCCGGAAACGTCATCGTCGATCTCGCGCAGAGCGATGACGCGTTTTCGTGGGCGGGCACGACGCGAATCGTCGCTCTCCCGGGGAGCCGCGCGTCCGCTTACGGGAACGCTGCGAAGCTCGGCGCCGCCTTGCGCGAACTGCGAGCGCGAAGAGAAATGGACGTCGCGATCTCGGTCGCCCCGGGGATCGACGCGGCGCGTCTGGTCGATGCGCTCGGGGTCCCGGCACGCGCCTGGAGCGGTCCGCTCGGCGCGCTGTTCTCCGGCGCGACGCTCGCATTCGGGCAAGCGGGGACCGCAAACGAGGAAGCCGCCGCGCGGGGGCTTCCCGTCGTCGCACTCGCGGAATCCGGCGGAAAACGCGAGGACTGGTACAGAATGCGCCAGCGGAGGCTCCTCGGCGATGCGATCGCGATCGTCCCGGCCGAGCCCGCCGCCGCGGCGCGCGAGCTCGAACGGCTCCTGGACGACGAGGCGACACGCTCGGCGATGCGACGGGCGGGTCTGGAACGGTTGGGTCCGCCGGGCGGCGCGTCTGCGATCGCGCGCGCGGTCGTCGCGCTCGGCGCGGAGGGCGCACCTTGAAGATCGCGACGCTGCTCGTGGTCGCACTGCTTCCGCTGATGAGCTCGATCGTCCGGCTCGATGCCGCGCATCCGCAGCTCTCGTTTCTGTTGCCGGCGTGGCTTGCGCGTTTCGGCGCGACCGCGATCGTTGCTTTGCTTCTCGGCGTCGCACTCGTCGAAGTGGCGAAGCGAACGCCGCTCGCGCCGACGTACCGTGCCGGCGTCGTCTTCGGTTGCGCGGCGCTGCTCGGATCGGTCCTGGGTTTCGATCCGCTGCCGGGGATCGTGGCAGGCGTCGCGTTCATCTCCGTCCCGCTGTGGGGGAACGCGCTCTTGCGCATTGCAGCGAGCGAACCGGGTGCGTGGCGTCCTTACCTCGTCGTACTGCTCTGGAGTGGGATTGCGACCTGCGCGATCGCGCTCGTTGCGGTCGCGGCCCGGACGCCGCCCGAGCTCTACGCGTTCGCGCACGGCCGGGCGATCGGGGTCTTCGAGAATCCCAACGAGCTCGCGCTGTACGCGCTCGCGATCGCTGCGGCGGGGATAGGCGCCGCCCTCGGCGACCGGCGCTTGCGCGCGCTCGGGATCGCCGCGCTCTGCGTCGCGACGGTCACGCTCGCGGCGACCGGCTCGCGCGCCGGCGAGGCGGCGTACGCAATCGGGGCAATCGTGATGCTCGCGAGTCTGCGCCCGCGCCGCAGCGTCGTGTGGCTCACGTTGCTCGTTGCCGTCGTCGGCATCGGCCTCGCGTTCGGTCTCGACCGGCGGCACAATCCGGCCGAGAACGACAGCCGTCTGGCGGCATGGCGCGCGGGAGTGCGTACGGTCGCGACGTTTCCGCTCACCGGGACGGGTGTCGGCGCCTATTACCGGACGTATCCCTTTCTCCGCCCGCCGGATGCGCCCGGACCGTCCGACCCGATCGCCTTCGACCCACACGATTTTTACTTGAGCGTCGCCGCCGAAACGGGTCTGCTCGGATTGGGAACGATGCTCCTGGCGGCATTGACGTTCGCACGCGACGTCCGAAGCGCGCTCGTATCGGCAGCCCAGCCCGCGAGGCGGATCGCGGCGGCGCTACTCGCAGGTCTCGTCGCCGTCGCATGCCACATGGTTTTCAATGGATTCGCGCTCTGCATCCCGATCTGGGCGGTGCTCGGGGCACTTGCGGTCGCGGTCCCGCGTTCCGGATACGGCCGTGTTCCGTAAGATCGCGCTCCCCGCCGCCTTCCTTCTCGTCGCCGTAGCTGCGGCTTCGCTCTCGCTCGCCTCGAGCGGGTGCGCTCCGCAACCGGCGGCGACGCCGACCGCAACGAGCGCCCCGTCGCCTACACCGACCCCCGGCGCGAGCGCGAGCGCGAGCGAAGAACAGCAGCCGTTCAAAGCGATCAGCCGCGGGACCGGGAATCAGCCGGCGCGCTACACGGTCCGAAACGCGGCCGGACGAATCGTCTACGACGTGCGCTCGACGACCGTCGTCTACGACCGAGCCTCAGACGGAACCGCAGTCGCGACGTTCGCAAAACCGGACGTGACCTTTCACGCCAAGAACGGGCTCACGATGCTTGCACGAGCGCCGGAGGCGGTAGCGCACGACAAGGATAAGAGCGTAACGATGACCGGCGGCGTCCATGCCAAGACGGACGACGGCAAAGTGCTCACGTGCGACACGCTGACGTACGATGCGAAGCACGAACAGATCCGCGGCGCGGGCAACGTCGTCTTGACCAACACGAAATCGAACCAAGTCGCTTCCGGCCAGACGCTCGTCAGCGACGCGGGCTTCGAGCACGTCACGCTCTCGGGGAGCCCATGACGACGGCGCACGACGGCCGCGCGCACAAGATCATCCTCGAGGACTTGGTGAAGCGCTACGGCGAGCGCACGGTCGTCAATCGCGTCAGCGCAGCCGTTACGGTCGGCGAAGTCGTCGGCCTCTTAGGACCGAACGGCGCCGGGAAGACGACGACCTTCTATATGACCGTCGGCCTCGTGCGCCCGGACGGCGGCCGCGTCTTGCTGCAGTTCCAAGGCGAGCCGCTCGATCTCACCGCGATGCCGATGCACGAGCGCGCGCGCGCCGGGATCGGTTACCTCGCGCAGGAGAACTCGATCTTTCGCAAACTTTCGGTCGGCGACAACATCCGCTTGATCTGGGAGATGCGCGGCGTCCCGCAAGAAGAACAGGAGCGCCGCCTTCCGGAGCTGCTCGACGAGTTCGGCCTCACGCGTTTCGTCGACGCGCGCGGCGACTCGCTCTCAGGCGGGGAGCGGCGCCGCGTTGAGATCGCGCGTGCGATCGCGACCGAGCCGGCGTTCTTGCTCCTGGACGAGCCGTTCACCGGCATCGACCCGATCGCGGTCGCCGACATTCAAACGATGATCCGCCAGCTTCGCGACCGCGGCCTCGGCGTACTGATCACCGACCACTCGGTTCGCGAGACGCTCGCGATCGTCGATCGCGCTTACATCATGAACGAAGGACGGATCGAAGTCTCCGGCTCGGCCCAAGACGTCTTGGACTCGCCGGTAGCGCGCAAGTTTTATTTGGGCGAAAGTTTCAGGTTATGACTTGTTCTTAAGGCGCTCCGCCCCAGGCTCCGCGCCCCCCACGCTTCGCGTGGGGCCCCCCAATGCGGGGCGCCCGCCAGATTACCGCAGGGCTTCACTCCCCGAGGTCCGCCTGCAACATTTGCGCGTTACGACGCTGGATCGGTATATCGTATCGGAGCTTATCGGGCCCTTTGGGTTCGGGCTTTCGGCGTTCATGCTGATCTTCGTCGCGACGAACTTGCTCGCGCTCGGGCGGTTGATCACCGAGGATCACGCCCCGTTCTGGGCGGTGATCGAGTATTTCATCTGGGGACTGCCGCAGGTCGTTCCCTACGTGATCTCGATGGCGATGCTGCTCGGCGTCCTGCTCTCGCTGCAACGGCTCTCGGGCGAAAGCGAGATCACCGCGATGAAAGCCGGCGGGATCTCGCTGGAGCGGATCGCCGCGCCGCTCCTCGTGGTCGGACTGCTGCTTTCGTTCTTGACGTTTTTCATCGAGCAGACGATCGTTCCGTTCTCGAACGACCGTGCGACGGAGATCTTGCAAGTAACGATCAAGCACGCGACGAGTTTGGGGACGAGCCTGACCGTCTACACGCCTCTCCCCGACGGCGGAAAGCAGCTGACCGCGGCAACGGCATACGACGCGACGACCCAGTCGCTGCTCAACGTAACCGTGATCCAATACGACCGTCAAAGCGTACCGCAGCTGATCGTCTTCAGCGACCGCGCGCAATCGAAGGGGAGCACCGACTGGACCTTTCAGAACGCGCGCACGTATCGCTTCGATCCCGACGGCTCGAGCGTCGAGAGCACTCAGCAAATGCTGACCGTCGATATCGGCGAGGGGCCCACGAGCCTGCTCAAACGTGCGAAAGGCGCGCCGCAGGAGATGAGTCGCCGAGAGATTGCGGACGTGATTCGCACCGGCCAGCTGAACGCATATCAGCGCGGTCAGTACGTCGCCGAGTACCAGTCGCAGCTCGCGCGCCCGTTCGCGTGCCTGGTTTTCGCACTCATCGCGATACCGTTCGGGTTGCGCCGCGTCCGCGGAGGCGGGACGAGCGTCGGCTTCGGGCTCGCCGTCCTCATCGTCTTCATCTACTACGTCGTGATGACGATCTCGAACTCGGTCGGGACGATCAACGATTTCCTCGCCGTCGTCATGGCCTGGTTCCCGAACGTGCTCTTCTTCGCAATAGGCGTTTACTTGCTGCGCCGAGCCTCATACGGAGCGAATTAATGTCGCAGCAAGGCCGAGCGCAAGCGAGGCAATCATCGATCGCCGCAAAGGCAACAAGGTCGTTGCGAGGCCGGCGAGAGCATAGAACTCCCGCGGAAAAGGCGATGGGCCGAGCGCAAACGGGGGCCCCAACCGCACACGCGGTTGGGGGGCGCGCAGGCCTGGGGCCGGAGCGCCTTTAGATGGAGCTGCTGCGGGGCGCGATCACCTTACTAATCATCATGATCGTTGCAGGCGCGATCGCTTACATCGGCGATCGTGTTGGGCATCAGGTCGGGCGACGAAGATTGACGCTCTTTGGGCTGCGCCCGAGGTACACGTCGACCGTGGTTGCGGTCGGAACCGGTATGCTGATCGCGCTGGGCGTCTCGGTGATCGCGATCGTGAGCTCGAGACAGGTGCAGGACGCGTTTTTCCGGATCGGCTCGCTGACGTCGCGGATCCAGCAGCTTCAGGCGCAGGCCGACGCGCTCGAGAACAAGACGCGCAACGGTCAGCTCGTGATCCCCAAAGACACGCCGCTGCAGTATCGCTTCCTGGTCTTGCGGCCGTCGCTCTCGCACGACGAGCAGATGAAGATGCTGGATGCGTACTTCGACAACACGGTGAACGTCGCGAATCAGGTGTTCACGCAGAACCCGTTCAATCTACGGCCGTATCCCTATCACTCGACGGATTCGCAGGTCGCGCCGAAGCTGCGGCAGCAGCTCGACGATCCGACGATCCAGCGCAACCTCAAGACGGGGAACTCCGTGCTGATGCTCGCGGTCTTCCCGGAGAATCTGTACCGCGGCGACACGATCGGCTTCGCGTTCGCGAGCTGGCAAGACCGATTCATTTTCGCGAAGGACCAGATCGTCGCGGCACTCGACTATCTCGGCGGGAGCACCCCCGATCTGACGCGCCTCATCACGCTCGGCCAGCTCGAAGCGATCCGCGCCGGGATGCCGGGACCGTTCACCCAGTTCCCGCAGATCGTCCCGGCCTCGAGCGTTCAGACCGTCGGGACGACCGTCGCCCGCGGTCACGGGGTGTTCCGGGTGACGCTCTTGGCGGTACGCGAGACGTATGCGCACGACGGGACGGCGGGGATGAGCTTCCACGTCACCGTCGCCAAGGTCGGGGCACGCTGATGGCCGTCCTCGGGATCGATCCGGGGACGCGCAAGTGCGGATACGCGGTCGTCGCCGGCCGAGGGCTGCCGCCGCTGGCAATCGGGATCGTCGAGCTCGACGCCTTACGCGCGACCGTGAGCGGCCTGGTCCAGCGTTTTCGCGTCGACGCCATCGCGCTCGGCAGCGGAACGCACGGGTCGCCGGTCGCGGGGATTCTCGCCGGCCTCGGGCTCCCCGTTACCGTCGTCGACGAGCGGGAGACGACCCTGCGGGCGCGGGCCCGGTACTTCGCCGACAACCCCCCGCGCGGGTGGCGGCGCCTCATCCCCCGGGGGATGCTGCTGCCGCCTCGGCCGATCGACGACTACGCGGCGGTCCTCATCGCCGAGCGCTACTACGAATCCGGCGGGTCAGGCCCCCAGGCGAACACACCGGTCTGACGCTTGGCTTGTCCCGAAAGGGCAGGAGTCGACTCGGCCCGGTCGTAAAGCGGTCTGCGGCTAGCGCTCCCGATTTCGGGGCGTGCTTTCTGTGCGCGAATCGCCGTGCGGCGACTCGGGTTCTCGCTTGTCGTCCCCGGTAGGAAAACATCGACAGCTGCCGCTGACTGCATGCGAAAAAGGAAAGAACGTCATCGTCGGGCCGCGCCGCTCCTACTCTCTTGGAGGATTTATGAAGCGTCTCGCAACCCTGGTCCTCGCCGTGAGCTTCGTTTTTGGCTCGCTGGTGATGACGGGCCAGGGCGCCTCCGCCACCCCGTTCTCGGACGTCCCGGCGAACCATTGGGCGTACCAGGCGATCCAGAGCCTCGCGGCGGACGGTTTGGTCGAGGGTTATCCTGACGGAAAGTTCAAGGGCGATCGCCCGATGACGCGCTACGAGATGGCGGTGCTCGTCGCTCGCGTGATCGCCAAGGTGCAGGCGAATGCCGCGAACTACGCCACGAAAGCCGATCTCGACAAGCTTCAGAAGCTCATCGACGCGTTCAAGGACGAGCTCGACGCCCTCGGCGTCCGGGTGACCAACCTTGAAGATTCGCTCGACGCGCTCGACAAGCGCACGAAGTTCGCGCAGTCGATCGAGTTCCACGGCTTCATGCAGCCGCAGATCACGTTGCGGCAACGCTACACGCTGCCGCGGCAGGTCAACGGCACGTCGGCCGGCGCCGGTGGTGCGAACCTGCCTCCGACGCCGTACACGGCGATCGACAACGCGTACCTCTCCAGCGACTTCACGAACAGCGCCTACACGCAAAACGGCGCCTCGAACGTGATTCGGTGGGACGACCGGTTCACGTTCGTCTACCACATCAATGACAACCTGACCGTTTCGATCCCGCTCCACCTGTTCAGCAATACGTACGGCGGCGAGTTCAGCGGTGGTTATTCCGCCGGCGGCCAAGGCTTCTCCGGGAACGGCGACGCGATCGGGATCCAGCCCGGCGTCGACATCACGGTCGCGAAGGCAGGGGCGATCTCGAATCTGCTGATCAAGTGGGGGATCCAGGACAGCCTGAAGTCCTCTCGCACGGGCTTGGCCTACAAGCCGCCCGACATCTCGGAGCAGGCGACGTTCGAGACGCCGCAGATGGCGTTCCAAAAGGGTCTCAGCTTCACCGGAACGCTTAACGGTCTCACCGACTTCCAGGCGTTCTGGGTGCGCATGGATCCGAACATGCTGAACACGCAGACCGTCGCGAACAACAGCTTCGACTTCGGTTTCAACAGCTTCTTGTTCAACGTCAACCCGAACCAGCTGGGCTACTCGCAGAACGGCTATCCGGGCGTCGGCGGCTCCGCCTCGCAAACGGTCACGTTCAATTCGGGACCGGCACCGATGACGAGCGTCTATTTGACCAACAAGGCGCTAATCGGGACCGTGTTCGTGTCGCAGTACAACGGGACGCTCTACAATAGTTCCGGCCAGATCATCGGCGGCGGGACGATCGGCGCACCCGGATTCGTCTACGATGACGCGCTCAACATGGTGACGTTCACCACGCCGCTCCCGGCGGGGTCGTCGGTATCGATCACGTTCGTCGCGTTGACGAGCCAAAACTACAATCTCCCGGCGCGTTACGACATCGGTGGCCGCGTCAACCAGAAGATCAAAGGGATCCCGGGCGCCGAAGTCGGGTTCCAATTCAACCGGATCTTCGATCTCGACGACTTGCAGTGCACCGGCGCGCTCTGCACCGTGCAGTCGAACGGCCCGTACGGTTACGGTCTGGTCAGCGACACGGTCTTCGCGCTCGATGCGCAGCTGCCGCTCGGATTCAACATCTCGGGTCCGAACTCGCAGCCGGTCCTCTTCGGCGAAATCGCGAACAGCAAGTGGACTCCCGACTACCGCAATACCAGCGCGATGAGCGACAATGCGTGGGTCGCGGGTCTGAACATGAAGGTCCAACGCCTCAACGGCACGATCCAGTATCAGTCGGTCGGCGTGAACTACATGTCCGGCGCGCCGTTCCGGTACTACGGTCAGCCTCCGATGACGTTTGCCTACTGGCGGATGCCGTACTTCCCGGCGTTCTACGGGTTTGCGAACACGCTCGGACTCAATCAGCAGTTCCAGAACCAGTTCATCGGGACGAGCGGCGTCTCGACGGCGGCGACAAACACGACGCTGACCTACATGACCCCGATGTTCAATCCGTTCATCGCGGGCGGCCCGAACTGGTTCTCGAGCTTCACCCCGAACACGCAGGGCGTCACGGGGAACTTCAACATCCCGTTCACGATCGGCGACCTGAGCTTCGCCGGCCGTCTGGCGGGCGCGTACCTGCAAGAGGTCCGTCCGAACTCGGTCGCCGCGATGCAGTACGGTCCGTCGCTCGCCTCCGGCGTGAAGGAGAACTTCAGCCGGATCGAGGGTGCGGTGAACTTCACCGTGCCGGTCTTCCAGCAGCGGCTTGCGCTCGGTTTGGGCCTGGCCTGGGATCGTCTGTTGCGCAACGACAAGACGCTCTTCCAGTACTATCCGTTCAACCCGACGACGGGCGGCTACGACCCGGCATCGATCACGACCGCGAACGGCGTGTTCACCGCGGCGAGCTGCGGCGCGGCCGGGACTTGCACGTATGCGGGCGGCGGCAGCCAGGTGAGCTGGTCGCCGAACTACATCAACGTCAACCATTGGACGACCAACATCACGGCGGCTCTGCCGGTGACCCGCGGGGTTACGCTGACCGGTCTGTACAACCAGCAGACGTTCGGCGGATTCTATCAGTCGCTCGGTCAGAACATGTCCGAACAGAAGATCTTCGCGGTCGGCGGCGTCACGTACGCGATCCCGAATACGCCGAGCACGGTGAGCTTCACGTTCCGGAACCAAAAGTACACCGACAACGTGGTTCCGACGTTCAACTTGAACCAAAACCGCGAGGACATCACCTACTCGATCCGCTTCTAGGAAAGCGGTCATCCAAAGCAGACCGGGGCTCGGCGCCGCGTGGCGCCGGGCCCCCTTTGCTCTCGCGGCCGTTTCGGTAGCGCTCGGCACCGTGCAGCTGGCCGGCGACGTCAAGCTCGGCGGCGCTGCTGCGCGGGTTTCGTTCCCTTACGCGATCGCGCACCTCTTCGGCGCACGGCTCCCGGCGCCGCCGAGCGAAGACGTCCTTTCGCAGACCGCCCAGGTCGAACGGCTCGACGCCGGCGGCGATTATCGCGGCGCGCGCGACGCGCAGGCCGCGCTCGTCGCACGATTGGAGCGCGAGGGGGCGAACCGCGAGGTCTTGGCCGACGCGTTGTGGCGATTGGGACGGCTCGATGCCGAAGTCGGCTACCGCGAGCCCGCGCGACGGCGCCCCGAGTGGCGTGCGGCGCTTGACGACTACAATCGGGCGCTCGAGCTCGTCCCGCTTTCCGTAACGATCCTGCTCGCGGCGGGGAATCAGGCGTTGCTCAACGGAGACCGTGCCGCGGCTGCCGACTATTTCCGCCGTGCGCTCGCGAACGATCCGTCGAGCGAAGCCGCGCGCGACGGATTGCACCGGGCGCTAACCGGCGACGGCGTTCCCCCGCCGTTCGTGGCGCCGGCCGAGTGGGATGCGCGCAAACGATGAGCCCGCAGTGCTGAAAGTCGCGCTCGACGCGCAGCAAACGGTCGGAACGGCGACGGGGATCGGCGAGTATGTCCGCGGTTTGCTCGGCGCGCTCCCCGAGGCGGGGATCGAGCCGATTCCCTTGCGCGTTACGTCGTTCGATCCGTGGCGGTTCGACCGCCGCGTCGTTTGGGATCAGGCGCTTCTCCCGCTCGCGGCGTTGCGCAGCGGCGCCGCGCTCCTGCACTGCACGAGCGGCTCGCTCCCCGTCGCGTCACCGCTCCCCGTCGTCGCGACCGTTCACGATCTCGCATGGGCGCGCGCTCAGGAGCACGCGCCGTTCTACGCGCGCTGGTATTTCGGGCGTTTCAGCGCTCGGCGTTGGAACGGCGCCCGTGCGGTGATCGTCGATTCCGCGTTCACGCGCGACGAGCTGCTCGCAACGAGCTCCCTCGAGCCGGAGCGGATCGTCGTCGTCCACCCCGGCGTCGATCGCGCTTTCGGACTCGTTGCCAGAAACCCCGATCCCGCCGCCGTCCTGCTCGCCGTCGGAACCGTCGAGCGGCGAAAGAACGTCGCCGTCGTCATTGCGGCGCTCGCCGAGCTCGAGGGAGCGCGCCTCGTCTGCGTCGGGCCGCGCACGCCGTATCAAGACGAGTGCCTCGCCCTCGCGCGCCGCCTCGGGGTCTCGGAGCGTGTCGCGTTTCCGGGTTACGTCGGGCGCGACGAGCTCCTCGCGCTCTACGCGCGCTCGTCGATCGCGGTCGTTCCATCGCGCTACGAAGGCTTCGGCTACGGCGCCGCGCAGGCACTCTGCGCGGGAATCCCGCTCGTCGCGGCGCGCACGTCGTCGCTCGTCGAGGTCGTCGGCGACGATGCTCCGTTACTCTCGCCGGACGATAGCGCGGCGTGGGCGCTCGCCTGTCGCGAGATCCTTGCGAACCGCGAGGAAGCCGAGCGCCGGGCCGCCGCGACCCGCGCTCGCGCGCTCGTCCGCTTCTCGTGGGAGGCTAGCGCGGCTGCGACCGCGAGCGTCTATCGAACCGCGCTCGCGAACCGGCGCGCGTTCGCAGCGGGCTGATCGAACGTACCGTCACCGCGGCGCACGACGAGTGCGGGACGCTGCTCCATCCGGACCGCTTCGCGTCGCGTTGCGCCGCCGCCCGTGACGTGCAGCAAGACGGTCGCGTCGCGGGCGAGATCGCCGCGCCGCAGCGCTTGCACGAGCGCGCCGAGCGCGACGCCGGCGGCCGGCTCGATCTCGATTCCCTCGAGCTCGGCGAACATCGCTCGGGCACGTTCCATTTCGTCGTTGCCGACCGCGTAGGTCTCCCCGTTGCTCTCGCGCAACGCATCGCGCACGCCGCCCGCGGCGGCATAAGGGGGCGAAACGTTCGAGAGCACCGGCGCACCGAGCTTCGCGATTTGCTCGCGCGCCAGCTCGGGTGTGCGCGGGATAAGCGCCGGGCTCTTCGCGCTCCACGCGTCGTGGATCGGTGTGAACGGCGCGTTTTGGGCCAGAAAGAGTCGCGGCAGCTTCGCCGCAAACCGACTGCCGGTGGCGATCAAGCGCAACGCGGCTTCGTGAACCGCGAGCGCGCCGGCGCCGCTCCCGACACCTTGAACGTAAACGTCGGGAAGGGTTCCGATCGACTCGAACGCCTCGAGCATCGCCGTCCCCATCCCGTCGCGCCGCGCGACGTTGCGAACCCCGCCCTCGAGAACGAAGCGCGGATCGGCGGCGAGCGAGCGCGAGAGCGCGATCGCGTCCTCGTATTGTCCGCCATCGACCGCGACGACGTGCACGCTCGGTCCGATCGCAACGAGTCGCGCGAGCCGCTCCCACGCGCCGAGCGGGATGATGATGAGTGCCGGCAGCTCCAGCTCGGTCGCCGCGCGCGCGAACGCGGCCGCGGTGTTTCCCGCCGATGCGACGACCAGCGTTCGCCGCTCGCCCTCCGCCAGCCGGGCGAGCACCGCGTACGCCTCGAGCTCTTTGAACGTCGCCGTTGCGAGCCGCGCGCCGCGCTCGGGCCACCAGCCGCTGAACGCAATCCAGAGCTTCGAGAGACCTAAGCGCTCGCCCAAGCGCTCGCTGCGGTACACGCCACTGCGCGCCGAGGTGGCGATCCGCCGTCCGCACGGCAGCCAGTTGCGATAGCGCAGCATCGAATCCGTGTCCTCGACCGCGAACGCCGGTGCGAAGACGCTTCGCAAGAGCGCCGGCGCATGCTCCTGCGAACAATCCAAGCGAACTCCGTCGTCCTCATAGGTCGCGCCGCAAGCGACGCAACGCAGCGAGTACCCCCCAGCGGTCTGCGCCATATTCGTATTTTCGGCGCCGCGGGTCGCGGCCGCGAGGCGGCTCCTGTTAGTAGACGGGCGAACCCGGGGCCCCGGGAGAGACGCTCCCGTCGTCCGGCGCGAAGATCAGTCGGACCGGATACGACGAGCCGCCTTTCGGCATCGTGACGATCGAGACGCGAAACGTTGCGTGGGGAGGGACGCGATATTGGCGCAGCTTGAATTTTGAAAACGGCTGCGCCGCGTGCGATTGGACGAGCGTGCGGTCGATCAAATAGGTCCCCGTCGCGCGGCCGCCGCGAGGGTTTTGATAGAGCGCGATCGGCGCCGGGTAGTCCGTCGGATTGACGATCGTCACGGTCACCGACTGCATCACGCCATAGTCGCCGGCCAGCGCTTGGCCCTCGCGCAGATTCGGGAGTGGGAGCTGTCCGATCGGAATCTCGAGCGGCTCGTTCGAGTCGACGTAATAGACGTAGTCGAAGTAGAACTCGGGGACGCGGTAGACGCCGCGCGCGTGTTTCACGTCGCTCTCGAGCAGATCCGTCGAGCTGATCGGTTTGTCCGCCGGCTCGTTCGCATCTTGCGCCACGAGCGTGAGCTTGATCGGATCCCCTTCGACCTCTCGCAGCTGCAAGAGATTGCTTACGACGTTCTGCGGCGGCATGCGCTGGTCGACGAGATTCACGCTCGAGTTCGGCGGAATCGTCAGGACGAGCCCTTCGTTTTGCGCTTCGCGCACCAGAAAACGCAGCGTCGAGAGGTGTCCGACCTCCATCTCGTTCGGCTCGGGACCGGCTTCGCCGGAGATGAACTGCACGAGCGCCGGCGCTTTCGATGGGTTTTCGGCGCGCAGGATGATGCGGCGCTCCGGAGATCCGGGCGGATTGTAGTGATAGTAGAGAAAACGCTGTGGCGCCCGGCGGTCGAGCTGTGCGGTGAAGAGGACGCCGTTTTCTTTGAGCTGCTCCGGATAATCGCTGACCAGCAATTGCGAAGGGCGAATCCGGGGCAGCGCGACGTTTTCCAATTTAACGCGCGTCGAACCCAGTGCGGAGAAATACTCGGCGCCGTTTATTTGCAGCGGGACGGAAACGGCGAGCAAGTCTCCGACCGGGAGGTCTTTCGCACCTTGAACGGCACCGGGATCGATCGCGACGTTTGCGCCCGGGCGGAGCCGTGCCGCCCGCGTCGCGGCGAGGGCGGCGGCGTTTTGGACGAAGCGCCCGCTCGCCGGGTTTCCGGTGATCCGGATCGAGGTCTCGTCGGCGAGGTTTCCGGCGACGTAGGCGACGCGGAGCGGGACGTCGCGCGTTTGTCCGCGGTCGTCGGAGAGCGTCAGCGTGGTCGCTCCCGGCGCGAGCCCGGCGACGACGACCGTGCGCGCGTTTTGGTCGACCGCGTTGATTGCGGCGACGGTCGCATCAGCGAGCTTCGCGACGAGCGACCCGTAGACGCCGGTGACGCGAAGGCTCGTGGTCCCGCCCGGTGAAACGCCGAGCGCCGGCGGGTCGGCGATGATCGGGACCGGCGCCGCGCTCGTGGTCGGAACCGCGATCGGCGTCCCGGCCGGCGGCGGAGAGACCGGAGCCGGGGCGTTAGCGCCCGGTGGCGGGGAGGCCGCGGGTGAAGCCGACGGCGTCGCCGGAGGCGCCGCTAGCGGCGTCGGCGTTGGGGCCGGGGGGTTGACGGGCCCGGTCGGCGCGGGTACGGGCGGGTTTTGCGCGCCGCCGGGCCCTGCGCCGAGCACGAGACAAATTGCGCCGAACGCGATCGACGCGATGGCAACACGCAAACGAACCTAAGCGACCGGAAAGCGAAGTTGTGTTAAGCGATCTTCACGGCCGGCGGCTCCGGCGCGACCCGACTCACGGCGGAGGCGAGCAGCGTCTTGTAGCCGACGCTCGGGAAGAGCACGGTTACCAAGTCTTTCTCGGTGCGCTCGACCGTGCCTTGCCCGAACTTCGCGTGAGCGACGACGTCGGCGATGCGGAACCCGCTTTCGATCGC
>JAFAMS010000342.1 GCA_019233165.1 Vulcanimicrobiota bacterium
CATCTTCGTAGAGGTAAGTGGCGCTTTTATTGTTGCCGGAAAAATCGCCGTCCCACGGAAGGGGGTTTGGATAGCGCCAACCCTTGCCTCCATCGGGATCGAATGGACCAGTTAAGAGGATCTCTTCCATCGATGCGATGCCTTCGCCGAGGGTGCGTAGTTTCATGGCCGGCGGCTAGTCGGCTGGTGGGCGGATTTTGGAGCGGGAGATACAAATTTGACGTCCGTGGAGAGTTCCGATCGCGAGGCGCTCGTCGTTCTGGGTATGCACAGATCCGGCACGTCGCTGTGTGCCGCGATGCTCACCATTGCGGGAGCCGATGGGCCGAAAGATCCCCTTCCTGCGAACGAATACAATGAGACCGGCCACTGGGAGCCGAGGCGGTTATGCCAGCTTCACGATGAGATGTTGTCCGCGATGGGCGTCGATTGGCAGACACCGTTTACGTTTCCGGAAGGCTTCTTAACGTCGGCAAAAGTTGCCCCCTATCGTGACCGGTTGAGAGCGCTGATCGGCGAAGAGTTTGGAGACTCAAGGCTCTTCTGCTTAAAAGACCCACGCATCTCCCGGCTGCTGCCCCTTTGGAAACACATATTCGCTAGCGAGCAGATCGCGCCCAAGTACGTGATCGTGATCCGGAATCCGCTCGAAGTTGCGGACTCGCTCAAGCACCGAAGCCCCATGCACTGGAGCGTAGCAACGATGCTTTGGCTCCGTCACATTCTCGAGGCGGAATTGGGAACCAGGGGCTGCGACCGGATGTTCGTGACGTACGACGACTTGCTCGCGGACTGGCGCACGGTTCTACGCGAGGTCGGCCGGCAGTTTCGCATCTCGTGGCCGCGCCGGATGTCTGAGATCGACGTCGACTTCGATAAGATCATCTCCCGGTCGCTTCGGCACCACGTACGAAATCTACGAGCCGATGGTCGGGAACTCTCGAGCCTTGTCAAAGACACGTACGACGCGAGCGTGGCCGCAGCTCAGAGCGGCGCGGATGCCCAGATTCCGGAGTTCGACCGAATCTTCGCACAGTTACGCGAGGCCGATCGCGCCTTCGAGCCGCTCTTCATGGTCGAGCGTGCTCGATGGGCCGAAGAAATCGCCGGCTTGCGCAAGATTGCCCCCGAGCAGCAAGACGCTGGTTTCCCTGAGCGCTTAGAGGCGGCCAATGCGCAGCTCGCCCTCCTCGGTCAAGAACGCGACCGTTTACTCGGCGAGCTGAGTGGAATGCAATCGCGCATCGACGAACTCACCGGTCTAGCCGCCTCTCGAGAACGCGATTTAGACGAAGCCCGGACCGAATTGGAGGGATATCGGCTCGTGCGCGATGCGCTGGCGGCGGCGGAAGAGCGAGTACTTGCGATGTCGAGTGAAGTTGCTCTCGTTCATGCCGAGCTATCTAGCGGAGCCGATTGAGTTATGCGATCGTTTGCGTTGTGTCTAACAGCCGCGATTCTCGCCTCCTGCGCCGGGGGGAGCTCTGGTACCCAACTCCGCCTGCTACCTCTCGGTCAGCCGGCGGTTCAGCGGGGCGGTATTATCAGTCTCAAGGCGATTGGAACGCTGACCAAAGCCCAGATGTCTGCGGGCATTTTCGGCAAAGTCGTCAACGAGTTCGGCAGCCCGGCCTGCGACGTCCGCCTCTATCAGATCCAGTACGCCACCATTGGCGTCGGCGGCGAACCGGCCGACGCCAGCGCCGGATTCTTTGTCCCGCTCGCAGGCTGCAAAGGCCCGTTTCCGCTGGTCGGCTACGGGCACGGCACGAACCTCGTTAAGCAACAGCTCATCTCGAATCCGGCGACGATCAGCCGCACGTGGACCCCTCCCGATCAAGATCCGTACGTCGTCGCCAACGTCTTCGCGGCGCACGGCTATGCGGTTGCCGCGACCGACTATCTCGGGCTCGGACTCTCCAGCTATCCGTATCACCCATATTTGCACGCCGCTTCGGAAGCCAGTGCCGTGATCGATTCGTTGCGCGCCGCCCGCGCCGCCGCAAAGAAGCTGGGCATCCAACTTTCACCTGAAGTATTTCTGTCGGGACATTCGCAAGGCGGGCAAACGACGGTTGCGACGCAGCGCGCGATCGAAGCATCGTACGGCAAAGAGTTCCGCCTTCGCGGCGTCGCGCCGTCGAGCGGACCGTACGCGCTCGCGCAAACGTTCAGAGATGCGCTGGCACATCAGTCGCAGGACGCGCCGATTCTGGCCGCCTACACGCTGACCGGCTATCAAAAAATCTACG
>JAFAMS010000448.1 GCA_019233165.1 Vulcanimicrobiota bacterium
CCTCGAGGGCGAAGCTCGTGCTCCCGGGCGTATGTCCCGGCGTGTGAAGGCAGCGGAGCGCCGCTCGACCGGCGCGCAGGACGAGCCCGTCCTCCAGATCGCCGTCGAGCGTCGTTGGCTCGACGTCCAGCGGCAAACCGACCCACCTGCCCTGCTCCGCGAGTAACGCGTAGAGCGGACGGTCGGCGGGATGGAGCAACCCTTCACCGCCGACGCGCTCCCGCAACGGACGGAGCGCCGCGATGTGATCGAAATGCGCGTGCGTGTGCACGAGATATTTCGGCCGCAGGCGATGCTCGGCGAGAACGCTCGCGATCCGCTCGACGTCGTCGCCGCCGTCCACGACGATCGCTTCGCCGCTCTCTTCGTCGCCGGCGATCGTGCAGTTGCAGCCGAGCGGTCCGACCGGAAAATGCACGGCGATCACGGCGCGACCTCGAGCCCGAAATCGCGGTACTCGGCGTCGAAATAGCCGAGCGGGCTTCCGGCGCGGGTCCCGCTCGCGACGACCGAGCCGATGAAAACGGTGTGTGTCCCGGCGGTGTGCTCCTCGGCGAGGCGACAATCGACGAAGGCGAGCGCGCCCTCGATGACCGGCGCTCCCGTCGTAGCCACCGTTGTTTTCACGCGGGCGAAACGATCGTGGCGAGCGGCGTGGTCGGCAAAGCGCTTCGCGATCTCGGTTTGCTCGAGGGAGAGAATGTTCACGCAGAAGATCGACGACTGCGCGATCATGGGGTGGGCCGAGGCCTCGCGGTTGACGCAGATCAGGACCATCGGCGGCTCCGCCGAGACGCTGGTGAAGGCATTCGCGGTGAAGCCGTACGGCTTGCCGTCGACGACCGTCGTCACGATGGTTACGCCGGTTGGAAACCGGCGCATCGCGGCGCGGAAGCCGTTACTCGACACGCGCTCCGATCCCGAGACCGTCGCCCACCGGGACGATCGTCGCGTCGAGCAGGGGATGCGCCAGGAAGAGCTCGTTGAAAGCGCGGATCGCGCGCGTCGATTCCTCGTCGGAAGCGCTCGGCGGCGCGGCGGCGCGGCCGCTCCACAACAGGTTGTCGACCAACATCAGCCCCGACCGCTTGAGCATCGGCACGCACAGCTCGAGGTACGCGGGATAATCTTCCTTGTTCGCATCCAAGAAAATGATGTCGAGATTTCGGTGGCGGAAATTCTCGAGCACCTCGACCGCGGGCTGATTGATGACATCGATCTTCTCATCGACGCCGGCTCGCGTGAAGAAGGCGACGGCAGTCGCCGTGCGTTCGCGGTTGGGATCGATCGTCCACAGATGGCCGGCCGGCGGCATCGCGGTCGCCATCCACAGCGTCGAGTAGCCGTACGCCGTCCCGATCTCGAGAATCCGATTCGCCTGCATGCAGTGGACGAGCGTCGAGAGGAGCCGTCCCACCGCTCGATCGACGATCGGAATGCCGTCGCGGTGTCCGAGCTCTTCGAGCTCAATCAGAATCTCGGGGGGCGGACGGTGGAGCTTGGCGAGATACTCGAGATCGCTCACGCTCGATGTTTGCCGCTCGGCATGAATGGGAACCTTCCCGGGGCGGGGGAGGACTCCGATGACGCAATCCTACACGCCTAGGCGGTGGAACCTTTCCGGATTGAGCGGTATCTCAGACCGGACGCTTGAGATTCATTTCGGCCTGTACGAAGGCTACGTCAAGAACACGAATCTGCTCAACGAGCAAATCGCCGAGAAGCTCAAGGCCGGCCAGGGGCGCTCAACCGACCTCGGCTTTTCCGAGCTCACACGCCGCCTCGGATTCGAATACAACGGGATGCGGCTGCACGAGTATTACTTTGACAATCTCACCGGGGGCGGCGGAGACCCTAGCTCGCGGCTGCGCGATGCGCTCGCCAACGCGTACGGCGATTTCGAAACCTGGAAGGCCGATTTCGCGGCGGTCGGGGGGATGCGCGGAGTCGGGTGGGCGATCGCCTACCAGGATCCGGCGAGCGGCCGGATCACGAACCATTGGATCGGCCTGCACGAAGACGGGAATCTGGCGGGCTTCGTTCCAATCGTCGTCATGGACGTCTGGGAGCACGCATTCATGTTCGACTACAAGCCCTCCGAGCGGCCACGTTACATCGAAGCCTTTTTCGCGAATTTGAACTGGCCGGCGGCGGAATCGCGTTTGGTCGGCATAAAGCAGGAAGCGGACACCGTCCAAACGCTGCGGTGAACACGCAGAGACTGCGTCTCTTTCCGCTGAACACCGTGCTCTTTCCAGGCGCCGCATTGCATTTGCACGTCTTCGAGCCGCGCTACAAGCAGATGATCTCCGAGTGTCTCGACGAGGGCGAGGCATTCGGAGTCTGTCTCATTCGCGAGGGCGACGAAGCCGAGGACCCCGACGTCGACCCGCACGAAGTCGGGACGACCGCGGAGATCGGCGACGTGATGCCGCTCCCGTTTGGGCGCTTCTACATCAGCACCGTCGGGAAGCGGCGCTTTCGAATCGCACGCGTCATCAGCCGGGAACCGTACCTCCTTTGCGAGGTGAGCTACCTGGACGAGGCTCCCAGCGACGATCCCGATGTCGTCGAAACGCTGAACGGTCAGGTGCGGGACGAATTCCACGAGTATTTGCGTCTGCTAGTCGAATACTCGGGGACGCGCGTGGACGTCGATCTTCCGCACGATCCCGAAGGCGCGTCGTTCGTCGTCGGCAACGCGTTGCAGGTCGCCGAAGCGATCAAACAGCGGCTGCTCGAGATCGACGACGCCGGCGGCCGCCTGCGCGTGGAGCTCGATTTCTTACGGCGGCTGCTTCCGCAACTGCGCTCGTTGCTCGAGCGCAAGCGCACTTCGCCTGCGCGCGAGCGGGACGACCCGCCCGGCGGTGAGGCGCGTTCGCAACAAGAGCGCTATTTCGGAAGGTCGTTCAGCCGGAACTGAGTCGTTCGGCAGCCGCGACGACGTTTTCCATCAGGACGACGTTCGTCACCGGACCGACTCCCCCCGGGACCGGCGTCAACGCTGCGGCGACGCTGCGCGCGTCCGGATCGACATCGCCGACGAGTTTGTCGCCGGCGACCGTCGTGCCGGCGTCGATCACGACGCTTCCGGGAGCGAGCATGGCGGCGCCGACGAGCGACGGGACGCCGGCCGCTGCGACGACGATCTCGGCATCGCGAACGGCGCGCGCAAGGTCGGCGGTCTTGCTGTGCGCGATCGTCACGGTCGCATTGCGCGCGAGCAACAAGAGCGCGACCGGTAACCCGACGACGCGCGAGCGTCCGATGACGAGCGCGCGTTTGCCCGCGAGAGGCACCGCCGGACTAGTCTCCAGCAGGCGCAGGATCGCGGCGGGGGTAGCCGGGGTGAATCCGCCGCTTCCCAGCGCGAGCAATCCCAACGTTTGCGGATTCGTTCCGTCGACGTCTTTCTCGAGTGGGATCGCATCGCCGATTCGCTCGATCGCGAGCCGCTTTGGGAGCGGTTGCGCCAGCACGATCCCGTGAACGTGTGGATCGGCGGCGTGCAGCCGCAAGCGTTCGCGCAGTGCGGTTTCCGCGATTCCCTCGTCCAACGAGTCGACTCGAACGTCCACCGAGGCCTGCTCGCCCGCGCGGACGAGGCTGCGCACGTACGCCGCCGACGACGCATCGTCACCGACGAAGGAGACGACGAGGCGCGGGCTAACGCCCTTGAGTCGAAGAACACGCGCGCGCTCGACGACTCGCGAGCGCAGCGTACTCGCAAGCGCGCGTCCGTCGATGATCGTTGCCGACATCCGCTCGCGGCGTTCGCGCGAGCAAGGAGTGAGACCTGGACCGCGGATGCGAACTTTGTTGGTGCTCGCCGGCGCCGTCGTGGTCATCGTCTTGGTGATCGTGCTGTATCCGGGCGGCGGCCCGAAGCGTCCGGATTCGGCCGGGGCAGGCGGGCCGTCGATGCTCGCCGGAGCGCCCGCTGCCAGCTTCACGGTCGCTCGCGTCGACGGAAGCCCCGACTCGCTCGACCGTTATCGCGGAAAGGTCGTGCTCGTAAACCTTTGGGCGACGTGGTGTCCGCCGTGCCGCGAAGAGATGCCGGCGCTCGAGCGTCTCTATCGCGAGCTCGGTTCCCGCGGGCTCGTCGTGTTGGGCATCGATCAAGGCGAGGCGCCGGCCGTAGCCTCGACGTTCGGAAAGCGCATCGGCATCACGTTTCCGTTGCTGATCGACCAGGATCAGCAGTACGGGCGCGCGTACGCGGCGCAGGGCCTACCGACGTCGGTGGTCGTCGACCGCAGCGGAAAGATCGTAACGGGAGTCGACGGTCCGATGACGCCGGCCCAGATGCGCGACGCGGTGCTACCGCTGCTTCGCGCGAAGTGAGCACGCGCAACGGTGCGGTCGCGACCGCACTCGCCGCGCTTGCGCTCGTCGGCGCGCAATACGCTTTCGCCGGAAACGAGCTCTTTCACACTTGGCAGTACGCGCTCGCGCTCGCGATCTTGGCCGTTTCGCTGCTCGTCTACGTTGCCGGCGCATTGCGCGGCGAAGACGGGCGGATCGGGCGGTTCGTCGCCGTGGCAGCGCTAGGTGCGTTGATCGCGCTCGCAGCGGGATTGTCGTCGGGTTTGCTCGGGCCGGACACGCTCAGCGTCGCCCGAGTCCCGGGGACCGTCGCCCCTCTCCCCGAGCTGGGCGCCGCCGCGTTCTTTTCGACGGTCGATCCACAGGCGCTCGCGAACGGAAACGCGGTCGTCGCGGTTCGCCGGCTCCATCACACCGATATCGTCGTCGGACGCGGAGGACCGAAATTCCTCGGCTCGATCTTGCTCTTCCTCGATCCGCGGCCGGCTGCGTACGTCGAAGCTACCGGCGCACGCGGGCGGCTCACGATCACGCAGCCGAGCGGGTCGTCGTTCCTTTCTCCGGTCTTGCTCTTTTCAGAGCGTCAGTCGATTGCCGGAGAACAGCATCCGGTCGACGCCTTCGCGCTTCCGGGGCGAGGCTTGACCGTCAAAGTCGTGTATTTTTTCCCGTCGCAGACGCAGCGGTTGCACGCGCGCGTGGCGGGAGTGCCGGCGTTGCTGTACGACGTCTTCGAGACTTCGACCCAACGACCGCTCGGGATCGGGCTGGGGACGAGCGGCGAGCCCGTAGATGTTGCCGCCGTGCGGCTGCGGGCGACGGTCGGAACCTATCCGGCGCTCGTCATTGCGAGCGCACCGCACCCCATCGCGTTTGCGATGGGGTGCGTCCTCGCTATGCTTGGGTTGAGCGCTGCGCTGGCGTTCTTAGTGAAAGACCACGCCGGCGTGGTGGAAGCCGTACGCCATGAAGAACAGCATAGGGATCGAGAGCATCGTGTTCGTCCGCGACATCAAGAAAGCGAAACGCCGTGACTTTGCCTTCTCCTCGTCGCTGAGACCTTCGACGATGCCGAGCGCGCGCATGTTGTTCGGATAGATGAAAATCCAAACGTTGAGCAGCATCAACGTCCCCAGCCACGCTCCGATTCCGATTCCGGTGTACGGCGGCTGGAGCCCGAACGCGCTTCCGAAGATCGGTCCGAGCAGGGCGGCGCCGAAGATC
>JAFAMS010000041.1 GCA_019233165.1 Vulcanimicrobiota bacterium
GGTGGTCGCGCCGATCAGTCCCGTCGCACCGGCCGCGATTCCGAGGACCGCGGCATGCGCGATCGGGAAGTGACGCGCGGCGTGCAGCGCGGCGATTCCGATACCGAGCACGAAGATGGCGCCGGGCAGGATCATCCCCAGCGCCGCCACCGTGGAGCCGAGCGGACCGCGCAAGCGCGAGCCGACCAGGACGCTCATGTTCACGGCGTTGAGCCCAGGCATCGTTTGGCTGATCTCGAGCGAGCCGAGAAACTCGTCTTCGGTCATCCACTTGGTCTGTTCGACCAGCATGTGCCGCAAATAGGCGACGATCCCGCCACCGAAGCTGATTGCGCCGATCGTCAGAAAGCGCAGAAATAGAGTCGTGAGGCTAACGTGAGGCATCGGTTCCATCCAGCCAAACCTCCGTGAAGCTGGGACGCACGAGTCGAGAAAAAGCTGAGAAGGCAAGCTTGTGAGTGAAAGCTCCGAGCTCATGCCGCGCTGGACGATCCCCCTCATCTATATCCTGGTCAGCCTCGTCGGAGGGGCGGTCATTCTGCGGCTCGAGACGACCTATTTCCCGTACGAGCACGCCATGTCGGTGGCGTCTGGGCAGGCCTTCCTCTCGGCTGTTTCGTCGGGGATGATCGCGCTAACCGGGATCGTATTCGCGGTTTCCTTCGTTCTCATCCAGTTCAGCGCCGCCGCATATTCGCCGCGTTTGACGATGCTGCTCGCGAGCGATCCCCGGCTCTTCCACGCGCTCGGCATATTCATCGCCACCTTCCTCTATTCGCTGCAAGCGCTCACGTGGACGGATCGCGGAGGCTCCGGCGGCGTTCCCGTCATCTCCGCCTGGATCGTTATCGCTCTGTTGGTGTTGAGCATGGTCGTCTTTGCTCGAACGATTCAATTCGTCAGCGATCTGCAGATCGGGAGCGTTCTCCAAACGATCGGCACGCGGGGTCGAGCGGTTATCCGCACGATGTTTCATCCGCTCGATCCAAAAACCGAGAGTGCCGCCACGCAGACGGCGGCGGCGGTGCGCGATCTTCCGGCCTCGCATCAGCGAGTCGCGTACCACGGACCGCCCCGCGCGATCGCGGCGCTCGATACGACGGCGCTGGTTGCGCTCGCCGAGCGCGCGGACGCAACGATCGTCCTCGACGTCGCGGTCGGCGACACGGTCGTCACCAACACGACCCTGCTCCACGTGCACGGCGGAACGGAGATCGAGCGAGACTCGCTGCTGCGCGCGGTTGGCCTCGCTTCGTCGCGAACGTTCGAACAAGATCCCAAGTACGCGATCCGCATCTTGGTCGACATCGCGATCAGGGCGCTCTCGCCGGCCGTGAACGATCCGACGACGGCGGTGCAAGCGCTCGACCAGATCGAGGACCTGCTCCTGCGGCTCGGCGGCTCGGCCTTCGACGTCGGACGCGTGCACGATGCGAGCGGGGCATTACGTTTGGTGTTCCCGATCCCGACCTGGGACGACTATCTTGCTCTAGCCTTCGACGAGATTCGGCAATTCGGGGGCTCGTCGGTGCAAGTCATGCGCCGCATGAAAGCGGCGCTCGTGAACCTGCGGGAATCGCTCTCCGTCGAGCGCCGGCGGGTGGCGGTGATCGCGTATCTCGGGCACTTAGACCTGGAGATCGAGCGCTCCGAGTTCGACGACGCGGACCGCGCCGCCGCGCGGAAGGAAGATCGCCAGGGTCTAGGCCTCTCGCGCGGCACCAGCTGAACGTCCCCACCACACCGCGACTGCGAGCGAACCCAAGATCGAGACCAGCGCATACGCGAGCAATGCCGGCGCGGCGAGGGTCCCTGGAAACGCTCCGGTCGCGATCACGATCCCGACGCCGGCGTTGCGGATCGACGTCGTCAGCGAAAACGACTTCCGGATCGCAGGACTCGAACCGCCCAAGAGCCATCCGACGAGCAGGCTGGCGGCGAGCAGCGCCAACATCCCCGCGAAGCCGAGCGGTTTGATCGAAAGCAGCAACGGATACTGCGTCGCGAGGATCAGGACGACGACCGAGAGGTTCAAGAGCATGCTCAACCGCGCCGCCGGCTTCAGGAGTGCGGATGCGAGCGCCGGGCGCCACTCGTGGACCGCGAGCCCTGCAAGGAGCGGTAGCAGCTGGCTGAAGACGAGCGTGAGCACGATCTTCAGCGCATCGA
>JAFAMS010000077.1 GCA_019233165.1 Vulcanimicrobiota bacterium
CACGACGGCGAACGCTTCGTTGACTTCAAGCAAATCGAGATCGTCGAACGTCATCCCGGCGCGCCCGAGCGCTTTGCGCGCCGCCGGCAGCGGACCGGTCAGCATGATCGTCGGCTCCGTCCCAACCGAAGCCGTTGCGCGAAGTCGCGCGCGGGGCCGCAAGCCCGCACGTTCGCCGGCTTCGCGGGAACCGATCAAAACCGCGGCCGCGCCGTCGACGATCCCGGAGGAGTTCCCCGCGGTGTGGACGTGCGCGATCCGCTCGACCTCGGGATAGCGTTGGATCGCAACGGAGTCGAAACCGAGCTCGTCGCCGATCTTCTCGAACGACGCCGCGAGCGCCGCGAGCGATTCGACGGTCGTCCCTTCCCGCACGTGTTCGTCGCGCTCTAGGACGACGTCGTCGTTGAGATCGACGACCGGGACGATCGAACGCGCGAACCGGCCCTCCTTCCAGGCCGCCGCCGCACGCCGTTGCGACTCGGCGGCGTACGCGTCGACGTCGGTCCGCGAGAACCCGCACTGCGTCGCGATGAGGTCGGCGGAGATCCCTTGGGGGACGTAATGCACGCGACTCGTCAATTCAGGATCGGTGCGAATCGCGCCACCGCCCGTCCCCATCGGGATCCGCGACATCGACTCGACGCCCCCGCCGATCGCGAAGTCGGCCTCGCCGAGCGCGACCTTCCCGGCCGCCATGTTCACGGCTTCCAAGCCGGAGCCGCAGAAGCGATTGATCTGGACCCCTGCGACGCTCTCGGCGAATCCTGCGGCGATTGCGGCGGTACGCGCGATGTCGGCGCCCTGATCGCCGATCGGCTGGACGCAACCGAGGATCACGTCGTCGACTCGAGCGCTATCCAGATGGTTGCGCGCGCGAAGCGCGACGAGGACCTGCGCGGCAAGCTCGACCGGCGAGATCGAATAGAGCGCGCCTTCCTTCTTCCCCCGTCCCCGCGGCGTGCGGACCGCGTCGTAAATGTAGGCGTCAGCCACCGTTTCCTCCGCGCCGCGAGAGCAACCCGCGGCCGATCACTTCTCGCATGATCTCGTTGCTGCCGCCGTAGATTCGTTTGACCCGCGCGTCGACGTAAGCGCGGGCGACGGGGTACTCGCGCATGTAGCCGTACCCGCCGTGCAACTGCAAACATGCATCGACGACCCGGCCTTCCATCTCGGTGCACCAGACCTTCGCCATCGCGGCGCGCTCCGCGGTAAGGTTGCCGGCAAGGTGGCGCACGACGCAGGCGTCGATGAACGTCCGGCCGAGCTCGATCTCGGTCGCCGCGTCGGCGAGGACGAAGCGCGTGTGCTGGAAGTCGGCGACGCGTTTCCCGAACGCGGAACGTTCCCCGACGTACGCGAGCGTCTGCGCGAAGCAGCCTTCCGCAGCGGCGACCGCAGCGACCGCGATCATGAAGCGCTCTTGCGGAAGCTCGGCCATCAAGTACTCGAAGCCCCGACCGAGCTCGCCCAGGAGCGCCGACTCCTCGACGAAGACGCCGTCGAGAAAGAGCTCGGAGGTGTCTTGCGCGTGCATCCCGATCTTGTCGAGATTCTTGCCGCGCGCGAACCCCGCCGCCGCCGCGTCGACGAGAAATAAGCTAATCCCATGCGCTCCGCGCGCGGCATCCGTCTTCGCCACAACCACGATGGCGTCGGCGAGTTGACCGTTGCTGACGAAGGTCTTGTTGCCGGTGATCCTATAGCCGGCGCCGTCGCGCACTGCGCGCGTCTCGATCCCCGCGAGATCGCTCCCGGCGCGCGGTTCGGTCATCGCGATCGCGCCGATCGCGCTGCCGTCGACGAAGCGCGGGAGCCACGTTCGCTTGATCCCGTCGCTTCCGTAGTGGAGCAGGTACGGCGCGACGATGTTCGAGTGAAGCGAGAAGCTCGGACCCGTGACGCCCGCACGCGCTTGCTCTTCGAGCGCGACGACCGCCGAACGGATGTCGTCGCCGGCGCCGCCGTATGCTTCGGGAATCGTCGTGCACAAGAGCCCGGCTTCACCGGCCTTCCGCCAAAGCGAACGCGGGACGCAGCCTTCTTCTTCCCACTGCGCGTGATGCGGGACGATCTCGGTCTCGACGAATCGGCGAACGACGCGCCGGAAGAGCGCGTCCTGCTCTCGGAACGGCGGACGCTCTTCTTCGCTTGCGGGCAAGGTTGCGATCACGACATCGCGCCCGCGAGGGCGAACCCCGTCCTTTCCTTGCCTTTCGTTCCCAGCATCGCACGCGCTTCGGCTGGAGTCGCCGGCTCGAGCGAAAGCGCGTCGAAGATCTGCAACACTTTGCGGACTTGCTCGGCATTCGACGTCGCGAGCTTGCCGCGTCCGATCAGCAGCGAATCCTCGAGGCCGATGCGCACGTGCATACCCAAACTGAGCGCGCCGGCGGCGACCGTCATCTGGTAACGCCCGGCGCCGAGCGCCGACATCTGGAACTCGGGCCCGAAAAGCCGCTCGGCCGTCGCCTTCATGTACGCGAGGTGTTCCGTTTCACCGCCGAGCCCGCCCGGCGTGCCGACCACGGCCTGCAAAAAGAGTGGGCCATCGGGGAGCCAGCCCTGATCTTTGCAGAGCTTGAGCGCGTACAGATGCCCCACGTCGAAGCACTCGAACTCGAACCGGACGCCGTGCTCTTTGCCGAAGTTCCCGACGTACTCCATGTTCGCGAAGGAGTTGATGTAGGGTTTCTCTTTGGAGGCTTCGAGCTTGTCGCGCTCCCATTGGTACTCGATGTTCTTCATCTTCTCGAGCGCCGTGAACGTGCCGAAATTGACGCAGCCCAGATTGAACGACGTGATCTCCGGCGAGAGCGCGATCGGCGCGGCCATCCGCTGCTCGAACGTGAAGCCGTAGCCGCCGCCGGTCGTGATGTTCACGATCGCGTCGGTGTGATCGGCGATCTTGCGCACGAACTGCAGGAACGTCTCGGGGCGCCAGTCGGGCGCGCCGTGCCGCTCGTCCTTCTCAGGCCGCCGCGCGTGCAGATGGATGATCGCAGCGCCGGCTTCGACGGCGGCGATCGCCTCGCGCGCGATGTCGTCGGGGAAGATCGGCAAGTGCGGCGACATGCTCGGCGTGTGCACGCTTCCGGTGATCGCGCACGTGATGATGCGCTTCTTCTGATAGATCATCGCTTGGCTCCTTAGCTTTGCGCCGCGCCGGCAAAAGCTGCGCCGGTCGAACGAGCGACTTCCGAAAGGACCTCCGAGAGGGCGGCAAGCGTTTCGTCGATCGTCGCCTCATCCATCGCCGTCGAGACGATGAATCCGCCGCTGGGGATGAACAGGACGCCGCGGTTGAGCATCTTCTGATGGACCTGCAGCGCGAGCGGAATGCTGCGCGCTGCGGCCGGCAAGAAGCCTCGGTAATTCGTGTACGTTGAATCGTCGAGCATCATCGCGACCATCGACCCGACGCCGTTCGCCCTGCCTCCCAGGCCGCTCTCGCGAATCGCTCGCGTGATTCCGTCCCGCAACCGGTCGCCGAGGCGATTGATCCGCTCGATCTCGGGCTTCGTCAGCAATTCCATCGAGACGCGACCGGCGACCATCGCGAGCGGGTTCCCGTTATACGTGCCGCCGTGCGGAACTTTCGGGTGGCCGCCCCGGTGATCGAAGACGGACATGATATCCCGCCGCCCGCCGACGGCGCCGATCGGCAAGCCGCCTCCGATGATCTTGCCGAGCGCGGTGAGGTCGGGCTCGATCCCGTACCGTCCCTGCGCTCCATCGTAGCCGACCCGGAACGTGAAGACCTCATCGATCAAGAGCAGCGCGCCGTTCGCGCGCGTCCATTCGCGCAGGAGCCGCAGATACGCGGGGGTCGCCTCGAGAAAACCCATCCGCGCCACGATCGGATCGAAGAGCACGCCGGCGAGCTCGGCTTTGTTCGCATCGAGGATCCGCGCGGTCGCCTCGACGTCGTTGAACGGAATCACGACGACGTCGCTCAGCAGCCGCTCCGGCGTTCCGGCAGCATGCCCGACCGCGACCGGATCGCGCTCGCCCCAGTTCGCGGGCGTCGGATCGAGGCTCGCCTGCACGTAGTCGTACGCGCCGTGATACGCGCCTTCAACCTTCGCGAGCTTCGGCTTCCCGGTAAACGCACGCGCCGCGCGCACGGCGAACATCACCGCTTCGGTGCCCGAATTGCAGAATCGGACTTGCTCGACCGACGGGAGCCGCTCGACCAAAAGTTCGGCGAGCAGGATCTCGCTCTCGGTCGGAAGACCGACCGCCATCATCTCCGCAGCTTGCCGGCGCACCGCCTCGACGATCTTCGGGTGCGAATGGCCGTGGATCATCGAAGAATAGTTGTTGATGAAGTCGGTGCGCTCGACGCCGTCGACGTCGACGACCTTGCAGCCGGCGCCGCTCGCCGCGTAGAGCGGATAGGGATCGAACGCGACGGTATGGCGCGTGTTTCCTCCCGGGAGGACGCGCTGCGCGCGCTCGAACAGGCGCGCGGATCGCGACGACGCGTCAGGATACATCGGCACACCTCCGGGGACGGAGCTTAAGCTGTATACAGAATCCAAGCGGCTTCGGACCCCACGGCGCTAGTCCTCCGGGTCGACCCGAGGCCCTTCAGGAGGTATGACGCCCAATGGATATTGTATACAGGTAATCGGACTTCCCGAAACGGAAGCCGCGCCCGAGGGCTCGTGACGATGATGCAGACGAAGACGGAGAGTGAGCGCTGGGATCTCTCAGCGTTCTTCGCGTCCCTGGCCGACGACCGGTACGTCGCCTACACGCGAACGCTCGAAAGCAGGATCGAAGCGCTCGGGTCGAGGGCCGCCGAGCTTGGTCCTTTGGACGTCCGAGGTCTCGACCTTTGGGTGGAGACGCTGCTCGAAGCCGAAGACCTCGAAGCCTGCATTCATCACGTCGAGTCGTTCGTTCAAGGTATGGTAACGACGGACGAATCGGACGCGGTCGCGCGCGCGGAAGAGAGCCGTGCCAGCGTTCGGCGTGGTGCGTTGAATAAAGCCGAGCTGCGGCTGAACGCCCTTCTTGCAGAAGCAACGGATGCGGCGTTCGCGGCACTGTGCGCGGACTCGAGAATGGCAAACGCCGGGTGGCATCTGCAATCCAAGCGTCGCGAGGCGCGCACGCTGCTCACGCCTGCCGAAGAACAGCTCGCCGCAGACCTGCTGGTGGATTCGTTTCACCGTTGGGGGCAAACGGCGCAGGCGGTCGCAAGTCAATTACAGTTTCATATGCGGTGGCCGTCCGGAAAAACAGAGCGGCTCCCGATGTCCTATCGCTACGACTTGTTGTGGGACGCGGAGCCCAAGGTCAGGAGAGCTGCCTTCGAGGGCATCAACGATGTCGCGCGCGCCAACGAAACGGTGTTTGCCGCGAGCTTGAACGGCATCGCCGGCACGCGACTGACCTTGGCCCGCCGTCGCGGACGCGACGTCGTCGACGACGCGATCGAAAAAAATGGGATGGAACCCGTGACCGTCGAGACGATGATGCAGGTCTTGCACGGCCAACGGGGGCGTTTGTACCGCTATCTCGGGATGAAGGCGCGCATGCTCGGCCTGGACTCGATGGGGATCTACGATCGTTCGGCACCGCTTCAGGTTCCCGAGTTGGCGCCCGTCGATCTCGCGACGGCGAAGCAGCAAGTACTGGCGG
>JAFAMS010000086.1 GCA_019233165.1 Vulcanimicrobiota bacterium
CCTCTCGATGGCGGCGCTCTTCATCGGGGGACTGATTCCGGCGGCCGTCATCGGCGTCTGTTTGATGATCTTGATCTACGTCCGCGCGCGGCTCGCAAACGTTCCGCGCGCGGCGCGCCCGCCGCTCGGCGTCCTGCTGCGCGCCGCGGCCGGAGCGATTCTCCCGCTCTTGATGCCGGTGTTGCTCTTCGGCGGAATCCTTTTCGGGATCGCAACGCCGACCGAGGTTTCGTCGTTCGCCGTGATCTATGGCGTCGTCTTGGCGATGATCGTGTATCGCGAGCTGACGCCGGGCGCGCTCGGACGGACGATCGTCGACAGCGCGAGCCTGACCGGGATGATCTTGTTCATCTTGGCCGCCGCTTCGGCGTTCTCGTGGGTGCTGACGGTCGCGCAGCTCCCGCAACGGCTCGTCGGCGTCCTGCACGCGGTTAACGACAGCGTCGCGATCTTTCTCGTCGGCTCGGTGATCTTACTGATCGTCGCCGGTTCGCTGCTCGAAGGGCTGCCCGCGCTGAACGTTCTCGCGCCGCTGCTGATCCCGATCGCCGGACAGATCGGCGTCAGCCAATTGCACTACGGCATGGTCCTCATCATCGCGATGGGGGTCGGCGCGTTCATGCCGCCGGCCGGCGTCGGGTTCTACGTATGCTGTGCAATCCAGCGCACGAGCGTCGAAGAGGCCGCCCGAGCGATGATTCCCTATCTGGTGGTCCTCGTCGTCGGCCTCTTGATCGTTACGTTCGTTCCGTGGTTTACGCTCTCGCTCCCCCACGCGTTCGGTTTCGCGCGCGCCTAGCGCGCTACGCTAACGTCTTGCGCACGATCGCGACGAACTTATCGACGTTCTCGGCGCCGGCGTA
This sequence comes from Vulcanimicrobiota bacterium, assembly GCA_019233165.1. GTDB lineage: Bacteria > Vulcanimicrobiota > Vulcanimicrobiia > Vulcanimicrobiales > Vulcanimicrobiaceae > JAFAMS01. The sequence goes on from JAFAMS010000086.1 coordinate 864, forward strand.
GTCGGAGATCTTCTTGACCGCCGGCCCCATCTTGGCGCGGAACGGCGCGAGATTCGGGCGCGTGATCTGCATCCCGGCGGCGCCGAGCTTCGCGATCTGATCGTTTTCCTGCTCGCCCATCAGCTTTCGCATGAGATCGCCGGCGGCAACACCTTCCTCACGGAAGATCGCCTGTTGCTCGCGCGAGAGCTTGTTCCACGTGATGGCGCTGACCGTCAAGATCATGTTGTTGTAGATGTGATGCGTCAGCGCGAGGTACTTTTGCACCTCGTAGAACTTGCTGTAGTAGATCGTCGCGATCGGGTTCTCTTCGCCGTCGACGACTTTCTGCGAAAGCGCGAGATAGAGCTCGGCGAACGAGATCGGCGTGACGACCGCGCCGAGCGCCTCCATCGTCGAAGCGATCTGGATCTCGGGCGGCGTGCGAATTTTGAGCCCCTTGATGTCGTCGGGGGTATTGACGGGCCGCACGGTGTTGGTGACGTTGCGAAAACCGTAGTCCCAGTTGCGCAGGGTGATGAAGCCTTGTTTGGCCGCCAACGGCGCCAGCCACTCGATCACCGGGCCGTCCATGACCTTGAACACCTCGGCGCGATCGTTGAAAACGAACGGGAGCACGACCGCCGCAAACGCCTTTTCGTATTTATCGAGCTGGCCTTGGGTGGGTAGCCCGATATCGATCGAGCCCTGCCGGATCTGCGCGGCCTGCGCCGGGGGATCGCCGAGTTGATTGTTCGGGAAAATGTTGATCGCGATCGCGCCTTGCGTGCGGGCGGCGACGCGTTCGGCGAACTGTTTCGCGGCGACACCGGCGGGGTGATCGGCCGGAACGTAATGGGCGAAGCGCAGCGTCATCGTCGCCGCGCGCAAGAGGCTCGGGAATCCCGCGGCCGTTACGGCGGAAGCTCCGCCTGCAGCCGCCGCGCGGATGAAAGTCTTGCGTTCCATGTCCCCTCCTAAGGCTGCTAGCCGGGTACTTCGCTGGGCCTCGTTTGAGTCAGCCCGGTCGGCGGCCCGTCGATCGCAGTCCAGCCGCCGTCGACGAAGAGCGTGCTTCCGGTGACGTAGCTCGCGGCATCCGAGACGAGGAACGCAACGGCGGCGCCGATCTCCGACGGCCGGCTCCAGCGGCCGAGGACCGTGTGCCTCGCATACGTCTCGTAGATCTCGGGCTTCTCTTTGAGCGGCGCCGTGAGTGCGGTCTCGACGATGCTCGGAGCGATCGCGTTCACGCGTATCCCGTACGCTCCAACCTCGGACGCGGCGCCGCTCACGAGTTGCACGATCCCGGCCTTGGTGGAGGCGTAGACCGCAAGGCCGGGCTCGAGCGTGACGGCGCGAATCGACGAGCACGCGACGATACTTCGTCCACCCTCGCCGCCCTGTGCGATCATCAGCCGCGAAAAGGCGCGCAGGAATAAAAACGCCCCTTTCAGGTTCGTTGCGATCACGCGATCGAAGTCGTCGTCGGGGTAGTCGACGAGCGCGCGGCGGATGTTGATTCCGGGCGTGGTGACTGCCGCGTCGAGCCGGGGATGGCGTGAGGCGATCGTCTGGGCCAGCGCGGCGACGTCGGCCGCGCTTCCTGCGTCGCACCGGTGGCTTTCCGCGCCGAGCGCCGCCGCCGTTTCCCGCAGACGTTCCTCGTCGAGGTCCGCACAGATGACCCGCGCGCCCAGCCCGGCGAGCGCCTCCGCCGATGCCTTGCCGATCCCCGAGGCTGCGCCGAGCACGAGCGCCGTCTTCCCGGCGAGGTCGAACAGCCGCTTGTAATCCACCACCACCCCAGCGTGCGCAGGCTGGATTCGCGAGCCCTTCAAGCGCCAAGCAGCAGGTTTCGAGCCCCGGGCTCCCGGGAACGTAGGTCGCGGAACCGCCGGGCGTGCTGATACCAAGTGCGGCCTTGGCATTTCCGTATTGCCCGCCTCGGGAGACCGATTGGACTATATCGCGGAGACCCCAAATCTCGTCTTCGTCGCCGACGGCTCCGGGCGCGTCTTCGACGTCAACGAGGCATGGGTCGAGTACACCGGCGTCGACGCGCCGCACGTCGACCGCGACCAACACGATCCGCCGCTCGGGATCGTCCATCCGATGGACCGCGAACGGACGTGGGGGCGCTGGAAACAGGCGCTCGAAACCGGCGAGCCCTTCGAGATCTCGTACCGCCTTCGCGCCGCGCGCGACGGCTCGTATCGCTGGTTCCTCGCGCGCGCCGTCCCCGTTCGGGACGACTTCGGGACCATCACGCGCTGGGTCGGCTCCGCTACCGATATCGATAGCCACGTGCGCGCCGGTGAAGGCGGGCGGTTCCTCTCGGCGACGGCGACGGTTCTCGCGTCGTCGCTTCGCTCCGAGCAGAAGATCGTGGAGCAGTTTTGCCGGCTCACCGAACTGCGTTTCGCCGGGCGCTGCAGCATCCGACTCGACGACGAGCCGCGCGAAGCCAGCTTCGACGACGAGCGGATGATAATCCCGATGGTCGTCGTCGACCGATATCTCGGGAGCGTCGAGCTCGTTAGCGGCGCCGTGCTCCAACGTTTCGACGCGTTCGACGCCGAGATCGCGACGGCCGCGGTTCGTCAGCTCGCGCTCGCGATCGAGAACGCCCGCGCCTTCGAGCGGGAGCGGCTCACGACCGAGCGCTTCCGATTTCTTGCCGACGCGACGGACCGGCTTTTCGCCGACAGCAATGCGGCGCTCAACGTCCAGGGCGTTCTCGAGGTGATCGCGGCGAGGCGGGCGGACTGGGCCGCCCTCTACCTCATCGATCCCGGCGGCGGCATCCGCGTCGACGCGCTCGCGCACGGCGAGCTGCAACGGCTCTCGGGCTTGGACGAGCTTCGGAACCAACACCCGTTTTCGCATGAAGGCGAACGCTTTTTCCAGGATGCCGTCCGCAAGCGTCGAGTCCGTCTGCTCGCCGACGTCACGCCCGATTCGATGCGCGCGCTGATGCTGCCGTATTTGATGCCGATCGTAGCCGGCGGGATGCCGCGTTCGCTGATGCTCGTTCCGCTCTATACGCCCGACGTCGATTTCGGGGCGCTCGGAATCTACGCGACCGATTATAACTACGGCGCCGATGACGTCGAGCTCTTCGAGGAGCTCGGGCGCCGCGTCTCGCTCGCGCTCGAGCACGCGATGAGCGGTCAGCGGGAGCGGCGTCTGGCGCAAACGCTGCAAGAGGCGACGCTCCCCGCGCAGCTCCCGGTAGTCCAGGGCTGCGTGCTCAGCACCGCCTACATCCCCGCGTCGGGGAGCGACGCGCAGGTCGGCGGCGATTGGTACGACGCCTTCGAGCTCCCGAGCGGCCGCTTCGTGCTAAGCATCGGCGACGTCACCGGGCGTGGTCTGCAAGCCTCCGTGATCATGGGGAAGCTGCGTCACGCGATCAACGTCGTGGCGCTTTATGAAGAAGACCCGGCGAGGATCCTCGACGCGGCCGAGTCGATCGTCCTTCAACGCTATCCCGAAGCGATCGCGACGGCATTCGTCGCGATCTACGACTCAAACGAGCAAGAGCTCGTCTTCGCGAACGCGGGTCACCCCTTACCGCTGGTACGCAACGAAGACGATACGCTCGTCCGGCTCGCCGCCGAGGGCCTTCCGGTGGGCTTGCGGTGGATGGCGGAGCCGGCTCGCTCGCAGCGGCGCTCGATCCGAAACGCTTCGTTGGTCGCGCTGTACACCGATGGGCTCACCGAGGCGACGCGCGACATCGAGCAGGGCGAGCGGCAACTCGAACAGACGGTCATGCGCGAGGGCATCCTCTACGTGCGCAACGCCGCTACGGCGGTCGAGCGAGGCTGCTTGCGCAGGGGCGAGTCGACCGACGATGCCGCGCTGCTCGTCCTGTGCTTTCCGCGCTCCGTAGGGTGGGCGTTTGATGCGGACAACGCCCGTGCCGCGGGCGAAGCGCGGGGGGGCTTCATCGACAAACTTCGCTCCGAAGCAGCCGAAGGGAGCGACTTCGCTGCGGCCGAGTTGGTCTTCGGCGAGCTCGTCGGCAACGTCGTGCGCCACGCGCCCGGACCGATCGACATCGCGTTCGAATGGAAAAATCAGACCGGGGTCTTGCACGTGGTCGACCGCGGCGGCGGTTTCATCTACCGGCCGCGCAAACGGGCCGAGCTTTTGAGCGAAGAAGGCCGCGGCTTGTGGCTGATCGGGCAGTTCGGCCGCGACGTGCGGGTCGAGCGTTTGCCGGGGTTTGGGACGCACGTGCGCGTCGTGCTCCCGATCTCCAAGCGAGCTTTAGGGCGAAGCGACGAAAACCGTTCCGGCGACTTGCGTCCCGATGTGACGTCCCGTGAGAAATTCGACGATCGTCGCGTGGACGATGCGGCCGTCGATGATCTGCGCCGCGTCGACGCCGCCGCGAACGCCGTAAGCAGCGGCGCGGACCGCCGTCTCGAGCGCCGCGCTTAGCTTCCCGGAATCGGCGAGATCGAGCGCTTCGGCCGGCGTGAGCTCGTCGACGCCAACGCCGCCGGTCGCGTCGAAGAACAGGATCCGCGTCGCTTCGGTCGCCTGCGCGATCGCGCGCGCGACCTCGTCGGCGGAGACCTCGACTTCATCGCCGGCAATACCGAGTGCGGTCGGCTCGATGACCGGGACGTAGCCCGAGCGGGTCAGCGTTTCGAGCAAACGCGTCTGCACCGAACCGATGTCGTTCCCCGCGACGGGGATCATCCCGGCGTCGGCCCCACGAAGACCGACGGCGGCATCGCCGCTTCGGTTCATGACGCCGACGAAGGTGCGCGCGAGCTCGACGTGCGGTGCGATTACGATCGGGCGGACGGCGTTGTGCATCAGAAACTCGAGATCGGAGACGAGCGTCGTTCCGAGAACGCTCGGCTCGTCGACCCGCAGTACCACCGTCCGTCCCTTGAAACTCATGAGCCTACCGTTCCCAACATTATCTTCTTAAACGAACCTTAGAGGCTAAGGGTTACTTGCCTCCTGCGGCGGAGGATGCAATCGCCACGGGTTCGCGAAGTTTGCTGCCGCTTCGAACCCATGGTCGGCCCACAACAGCGCGGCATCGGCGCCCGCCGCAATCACGTTCGGCAGTTCGGCGCGTTCGGCCGGAGTGAATCCGCCCAAGACGCGATCGATCGCGTCGCCGCCCTCGCTTCCGCGACCGATCCCGATCCGTAGACGCGGGATCTCGATCCCGAAATACTTGATGATCGATTTCATCCCGTTGTGGCCGGCGGAGGTCCCGCTTTCTCGCATGCGCAACCGCCCGAAGGGGAGATCCAGCTCGTCGTAGACGACGAGAATCCGCGTCGCGGGAATCTTATAAAAGCTCGCGACGAGGCTCGTCGGGACGCCGCTTTCGTTCATGAACGATTGCGGTTCGACGAGAAGAAGGTCGCAGGTGCGAACGTGGATTTGCCGCGCGCGATCCCGCGTTTTCCAGCCGGCGGCCGCGTCCACGCCGAGCCGGCGCGCGATCTCGTCCGCGACCATGAATCCGACGTTGTGCCGTGTATTCGCGTACGCCGGCCCCGGGTTTCCGAGGCCGACGATCATGCGAAGACTCTCTATTGAGGTGCTGCTCCGCCTTCGGCTGGGGCCTCACCCTCGGGGGTGACCGCTTCCGGCGTCGCCTGCGTGAGATCGGGCGCAACCTCTTCCTCGACGCGCGGCGCTTCGACGGCGGCGATCGTCGCATCGGCGGGCATGTCGAGCTTGAATCCTTGCGGCAGCTCGAGCTCGCCGGCGGTGACGTGATGCCCGATCGTCAGCGCGCTGACGTCGACGCGGATCTCGTCCGGGATCTGGTCCGCGGGGCCGAGGACGTCGATCTCGTGGGCCACGACGTCGAGGACGCCGCCCTGCTCGCGGACACCGGCCGGCGTGCCGACCGTAACGATGCGGACGGTTGCGGAGATGACCTCCGTGCGCGAGACGCGCTGCAAGTCGACGTTGAGGACGCGGCGGGTGACCGGGTCGAGCTGCAGCTCGCGGATGATCGCGGTGTCTTTCGTTCCATCGAGCGTGACGTCGAGGATCCCGCGCCGGCCGTGCAGGAGCTCGCCGAGAGCTTTGGCGTCGATCGCGACTGCGACCGGCGGCTGCCCGTGTCCGTAGAGGACGCCGGGGACGCGGCCTTCCGAACGCGCGCGTTGGGCGGACGACGTGCCCGACTTGTCGCGGAGCTCCAACTTCAGCTCCTGGGTCTTGGTAGCCATTTCTCTGCTCTTTCTTCGTCTAACGTGCGGCGGCGATCGCCTCGGCCGGCGCCAAAACGCCGTCGATCGGCGAGACTCCATCGCCTTGCTCTTCCGCTTCATCGCCGGTAAAGAGCTCGGAGACCGAGCGATTCGCGGTGATCCGCTTGATCGCATCGGCTAAGATCTGCGCGATCGAGAGAACCTCGATCTTGCCGTTCGACTCGCGCGGGATCGTGTTGGTCACGACGACCTTCTTGATCGGCGAGGCTTCCAGCTGGGCGATCGCGTCGCCCGCGAAGATACCGTGGGTCGCCAGCGTATACACGTCGGTCGCCCCCATCTCCTTGAGCTTCTCGGCCGCTTTCACCAAAGTGCCGCCCGTCGAGATCATGTCGTCGACGACGACCGCGGTTCGTCCGCTCACCTGACCGACCACGTGCGAGACCTCGGAGACGTCCGGCTCCGGACGGCGCTTCATGATCACGGCGACCGAGGAACGCAGCCGCTTGGCAAAGTTCTCAGCCCGAGGGACCCCTCCCGCATCCGGCGAGACGACGACGATCGCGTCGCCTTGCAGCTCGTTGCGCTTGAGATAGTTGCACAGATCGGGCGCGGCGACGAGATTGTCGACCGGAAGATCGAAGAAGCCCTGAATCTGCGCGGCATGCAAGTCGAGCGTGACGACACGCGCGGCGCCGGCCGTCGCGATCATGTTGGCGACGAGCTTGGCGGAGATCGGCTCGCGGCCTTTCGTTTTCTTATCCTGCTTTGCGTAGCCGTAGTAGGGCACGACCGCCGTGATCCGCTGCGCCGACGCGCGGCGCAGCGCATCGATCATGAGCAGGAGCTCCATGAGCGCATCGTTGACGCTGCCGCCGTGCGGAACGGCGGAGCTCTCCGGGATCTCGCACAACGACTGGACGACGAAGACTTCGGCCCCGCGCACGTTCTCGCGGATCTCGACGCGGCATTCGTCGTTGCGGAATCGGCCGACCATGGCACTGCCGACGCGAGTCTGCATGCGCTCGGCGATCTTCAAGGTCAGCTTAGGATTCGAGTTTCCGCTAAACAGCAGCGGGGGTTGGATCAAACGTGCTGGCTCCGGAGGGCTGGCGGGGCGGGCCATCCTTCCTTCCCAGGGGTCACCCTTTCATCCCGCCTCGGGGCGCGGGTGCAGCCACCCTTTCCATACTACCCGTGTTCCGAGCGGTGCGATGCCTGACTTCACGCTCGTGACCCCCTACGCGCTCGCCGGCGACCAGCCCGCTGCGACGGAGGCGCTCGCGCGCGGAACCCTGCGCGGCGATCGCGTGCAAACGCTCCTCGGCGTCACCGGCTCCGGGAAGACCCTCGCGATGGCCAAGGTCGTGGAGCTCGTGCAAAAACCGACCCTAGTCCTCTGCCACAACAAGACCCTCGCCGCGCAGCTGTGCGCCGAGTTCCGGGACTTCTTCCCGCACAACGCCGTCGAGTATTTCGTCTCCTACTTCGACTACTACCAACCCGAGGCGTACGTCCCGCATACCGACACTTACATCGAGAAGGACAGCTCGATCAACGACGAGATCGAGCGCCTGCGGCACGCGACGACCCAGTCGCTGCTGACCCGCCGGGACGTGCTGGTCGTCGCCTCGGTCTCGTGCATCTACGGCTTGGGCTCGCCGGCGGACTACGTCGAACTCTCGCTCCGGGTTCGCGTCGGAATGTCGATCGATCGCGACGTGTTCTTGCGCAAGCTGGTCGACATGCAGTACCGCCGCAACGACATCAACCTGGTCCGGGGGACGTTCCGGGTGCGGGGGGACACGCTCGAGTTCGTCGGCGTCGACGAAGAGCTCGTCCATCGGATCGAGTTCTTCGGCGACGAGATCGAACGGATCGACGTCGTCAACATGCTGACCGGCGAATACGTCGAGAGCAAGACCGAGCTCGGAATCTTCCCCGCCAAGCACTTCATCACGCCCGAAGAGAAGCTGCGGCGCGCGATCGAGGCGATCGAAATCGAGCTCGAGGAGCGTCTGCGGCTGTTCAAAGATGGGGGGCGGCTCCTGGAAGCGCAGCGGCTCGAGATGCGAACGCGCTACGACCTCGAGATGCTGCGCGAGGTCGGCTACTGCAACGGGGTCGAGAACTACTCGCGGCATCTCGCCGGCCGGGAAGCCGGCTCGACGCCGTGGTGTTTGCTCGATTTCTTCCCGAAAGATTGGCTGCTCTTCGTCGACGAATCGCACGTGACGATCCCGCAAGTCCACGGGATGTACGGCGGCGACCACTCGCGCAAGACGATCCTCGTCGAACACGGGTTCCGCCTCCCGAGCGCCCTCGACAATCGTCCTCTGACGTTCGAGGAGTTCGACAAGCACATCAATCAGGTGATCTTCGTCTCCGCGACACCCGGGACGTACGAGACCGGCAAGTCGACGCAGGTCGTCGAGATGATCATCCGCCCGACGGGTCTCGTCGATCCCGAGGTGGAGGTGCGGCCGACGCGCCATCAGATCGACGACTTGATGGAAGAGATCCGCCTCCGCGTCGGCAGGAACGAGCGCGTCCTCGTCACGACGCTGACCAAGAAGATGGCCGAAGACCTCACCGACTATCTGCTCGAGAACGGTTTGCGCGTCCGCTATCTGCACAGCGAGGTCGAGACCCTCGAGCGGATCGCGATCCTGCGCGACCTGCGCAACGGCGTCTTCGACGTCTTGGTCGGGATCAATCTCTTGCGCGAGGGGCTCGACCTTCCCGAAGTCTCGCTCGTCGGGATTCTCGACGCCGACAAAGAGGGCTACCTGCGCAGCGGGACGTCGCTGATCCAGACGATCGGGCGCGCCGCGCGCAACGTCGAGGGGAAGGTCATCATGTACGCCGACGCCATCACCGAATCGATGGCGCGCGCGCTCGGCGAGACGAAGCGCCGGCGTGAGAAGCAGATCGCCTACAACCTCGAGCACGGAATCGAGCCGCGCTCGATCCGCAAGGAAGTCCGGGATATCCTCGATCTCGTCGGGACGCCGGTCGAAGGCGCCGCCGACGCGCTGCGCGCCGAAAAAATCCCACGCGAGGTCGCGATGGCGATGGCGGCCGAGCTCGAAAAGCGGATGCGCGAAGCCGCCGCCAGCCTGGAGTTCGAAAAAGCCGCCGCGCTTCGCGACGAGCTGTTGACGCTACGACGCCAAATCGGCGGAAACGAAAGCGTGCTGTTCCAAGGCAAAGCACCAAAGATTTTCGCGCACGCTCTCAAAGAGCTTGTGGGAAGCTAGCGAGGAAGCGAGCACTATGCAAAAGACGATCGTTCCGGACGTTTGGACCTGGAAGCGGTGGCAGGCCGACCGCTCGATGGATTTCAACTCGTGGTTCGTCAAGGGCGACGCGAACGTCGCGATCGATCCGCTCGAACCGGATGCCGAGGATCTCGCGCAGATCGACGAGATGGGCGGCGTTTCGTGGGTGATCGTGACGAACCGCGATCACGAGCGCGCGACGCGCGCCTTTGTCGACCGGTTTGAAGCGAAGGTCGCGGCGAGCGATCTCGACGCGGGCGAGCTTAGTGTTGCGGTGACGCAACGCCTCACCGACGGTGAGGTCTTTCAGGGGTGGCGCGTGATTCAGCTCGACGGTTTCAAATCGCCGGGCGAGATCGCGCTCTACTCGCTCGACCGCAAGACGCTCGTCCTCGGCGATTCGCTGTGGGGCGATCCCGCCGGCTCGCTGAGATTCGGCGCCGAGAAGAAGCTCGCCGATCTCAAAGGGGCGGCACTCTCGCTGCGCGCGGCGCTCGCGGTGCCGCATATCGAGCACGTCCTCGTCGGCGACGGCGTTTCGATCTTCGGCGGGGGGCGCAAGGCGATCGTCGATTGCATCCACGACCGCGCGCTTCCCGACGCCCTCCGCATCAATCTCGCGGACGTACCGACGCAGCTGCGCGCCCATCACGACGGTTACCGCGCTGCGAGCGGCGACGTCGGCTTCATGCTCGGTGCCGAACGCTTGGGGTATCGGATCCTCCGTCTCGAGCCGGGCGATGCGTTCTGCCCGTTGCATTGGCACACGCGCGAGGAAGAGCTGCTGATCGTGTTCGACGGCTCGCCGACGTTGCTCCACCCGGCGGGGAACCTGCAGCTCGCCAAAGGCGACTTTGTCGCGTTTCCGACCGGGGCGACGGGCGCGCACAAGCTGCGCAACGACGGGAAGGAAACGTGCACGATCTTCCTGCTCGCGAACGTCGACCAGGGGGACGTCTGCTTCTATCCCGACTCGAAGAAGGTGATGGTCGAGTACCGAGGCCTCATCGTCCGGTCGGAGCCCGAGCTCGCCTACTTTGACGGCGAGTAGGCGGCGTAGGGTAGAATAGGGCCAGGAGGACCTTCAGGGAGGATTCATGAGCGGGATTAGTCCGGTCAGCTCAAACTACGGCACCGACTCCGGCGCCCAGACCGACGCGGTGGCGGCGGCGAACGCCCAGGCCGCTGCGGCGCAGCAGCAGGCCGAGGCGCAACAAGCGCAGGCCCAGGCCGCTGCCCAACAGGCGTCGGAAGCCGCGGCGACGACTGCCTTCACCGCTACCGTGCCGCCGCCGGTAAACGCGCAAGCCTAGCGGTCTGAAGCTTCGACTCGACGAGGCCGAGCAGCGCGACGGCCTCGTTTTCTTTCACGCGACGCTTCCACCGTCGTCGACGCAGGTCGGCCTGCGCTTCCGGACGCGTACCGGCGCGCTGCTCCGCGTCGACGGCGCCACGGCGGGAGCGTTCGACCGCGAGCACGAGCGGATCGCGCTCGACGCGTCGCCGGCGCCGCGCGAGCTGACGCTCGAAGTCGAGGCTGCGGCGCTTCCGACGCACGGCTTGCCGAGCCGCCCCGGCCCACGTTGGAGCTCGATGCTGCGCCACGCGAGCGAGCGTCCGTCGCAAACGCTCGATCTCGTCGAACCGCCGCTCCCAATTCGAGCGGAGGCTCGCGGCGATCTCCCGCTGCTCGCACACGCGCATCTCGATCTGGCGTGGCTCTGGACGTTCGCCGAAGGCCGTCGCAAGGCGCAACGAACGTTCGCGAACGCGCTGCAGGCGGCGCGGCTCGATTCGAACTACGTTTTCATTCAAAGCCAGCCGGCGCTCTACGAGGACGTCGAGCGCGACGACCCCGGCCTCTTCACGCAGATCGTTCGAGCGGTTGCGAGCAGAGCGATCGATCCGAGCGTCGGCGCGCTGTGGGTCGAAAGCGATTGCAACATCCCTTCGGGCGAGAGCCTCTTGCGCCAGTGCGCCCTCGGAACGCGCTACGTGCAAGAGCGGTTCGGGATCGCCGCGGAGATCGCGTGGCTTCCCGACTCCTTCGGCTTTCCGAACTCGCTTCCGCAGCTCTTGGCGCATGCCGGGATCCGCTTCTTTGCAACGACCAAGCTGCAATGGAACGACACGACACGCTGGCCGCATCCGCAATTCGTCTGGCGCGGCCCCGACGGCTCGAGCGTGATCGCCGCGGTGATCGACTCCTACGAAGGGGAGCCGACGTCGAAACGAATCGCGCGCGCGCGCGAGCGCCGCGAGCCGCTCGTCCTGGGCTACGGCGATGGCGGCGGCGGTCCGAACGAGGCGATCGTCCGCGACGCGGCGCGTGTGGGCCGGTGGACGAGCGCGTCCGGCTGGTTCGAGCGTCTCGGCCTGCGCGCCGACGCGCTCCCGCGCGTGAACGGCGAGTTGTATCTGCAAACGCACCGCGGCGTCTTCACGACGCATCACGACGTGAAGGCGCGTCGCTTCGCGCTTGAAGCCGCGCTCGATGAAGCCGAAGAGCTGTGCGCGTGGTGTCAAGCCGTCCGTGCCGCGCCGCCCTTATGGAAGCCGCTCGCGGCAGAGCTGCGTTCGGCGTGGCCGATCTTCTTGCGCGGCGACTTCCACGACGTGGTTTCCGGAACGTCGATCGGTGAGGTCTACCGCGAGCTCGACGAGGCGTATTCCGTCGCCGAGCAGATCTGCGCGCGCGTGCGGGGGGCCGCACTCGCGATCTTGCCTCGCGGTTCGCTGCAACGTGAGGCCGAAGCCGAGGTCCCGCCGCGCTTCGACGAGGGGACTTACGTCTTCGAGAATCGGTTCGTCCAAGCGCGCGTGCGACGCGACGGCACCGTCGTCGAGCTGCAGCGGCCGGGCGAGCCGAACGTCGTCACCGGCGCGAACGTGTTGCGCGCCTATGCCGACGTTCCCCGCGAATGGGAAGCCTGGAATCTCGATCGCGGCTACGAGAAGCGGCCGGTTCGCGTGCGCGTGCAAGGCTCCGAGGTCGAGGACGACGCGCTCGTCGTGCGCTTTAGCGTGCGCGAGTCGACCGTGGTCCTGCGGATCGCGTTGCGCGCGAACGACCCGTACCTTCGCGTCGACGGTGCGGTGCTCTGGGAGACGCGGCGCACGATTTTGCGGCTCGAAAATTGGCTTGCGGTCGAAGCGCGGAACGCAACGTGCGGGACGCCGCATGCGACGCTCGACCGTCCGGTCGAACCGTCGAGCGACGAAGAGCGCGCAAAGTTTGAGTTTCCCGCCCAGCGCTTTGCGCGCATCGACGGACCGCGAGGCGGCTTCGCGCTCCTCGCGACGGACAATTACGGCTGGAGTTTGCGCAGTCTGCGTAAAGGCGGCGTCCGGTTGGGCCTGTCGCTTCTCCGCGCTCCGCGGTGGCCCGATCCGGATGCGGACCGCGGCGAACATCGGCTCGCCTACGCATTCCTTCCGGCCGGTGGCGAGCTCGGAATCGGAGCGCTCGAACGTATTTGGCGAGAGTACGCGTATCCGTCCAGGGTGCGCTTGTTCACCTGCGACGATCCTGCCGTTCTGGTCGTGGCAGTCAAGCCGGCGGACGACGACGACGGCGTCGTGGTGAGGGTTCGCGAATGCGACGGGGCCGCGCGTCGCCTCCGTTTGCGCTGCGGCGGAAGGCCGCGCGAGGTCGAATCGTGCGATGCTCGCGAGCGGCGCCGCGAGCGCGAGGCCGCGCTCGACGACGGCGCGGTCGTAGCGAGCCTCGAGCCTTACGAGCTGCGCAGCTTTCGCGTCCGATTCTGATGCGAACGCTGCGCGCGGTCATCTTCGATCTCGACGACACCCTCCACGACGACACTCGCGCGTACCGTGCTGCCACGCGCGAAGTCGCCGAAGAGATCGCCGCGGAGCGAGGCGTCGACGCGGCGACGATCTTGGGGACGTACGTCGAGCGAACGCAGGAGTACTGGCGCCAACTTTCAGTCGAACATCTCACGGTCCCGATCGCCGATTCGCGGCTCGACTTGTGGGCGGCGGCTCTGGCCGCGGCCGGCGTCGAAGACGCGGCGACGGCGCGCGAAGCCGCCCGCCGCTACGGCGAGTACCGCAAGAAGCATTACTCGCCGTTTCCCGGTGCGCTCGAATTGCTCGCAACGCTGCGCGAACGTGGGAAAAAGCTCGGACTCATCACCAACGGTTTCGCCGAGACGCACTATGAGAAACTCGAGCTGCTCGGGCTCGAGCGCGCCTTCGACGCCGTGTTGTGTGCGGACGAAGTCGGGATGGTGAAACCCGATCCGCGGATTTTCTTGCGAGCGTGCGAGTTGCTCGGCGCCCAGCCGAGCGAGGCCGCAATGGTCGGCGATCGCTTTCATCGCGACATCGTCGGCGCACGCGACGCCGGGCTCTTCACGGTCTACATTAAGATGCACGACGAGACGATACCACCGGGAACGGCGGCCGACGTCACGGTGGTAAGTATCGAAAAGGTCCTGGATGCGCTCCCACCGTAGCCGCCCGGGCTGAGCCAAATTCCACCGCGCCAAGGAGCGTCTACGATGCAATCTCCTTCGACCGGGGTCGAGAATACGTTTTCCCGGGCCTGGACGTTACTGACGAGCAATTGGATTATCGTCGTCCCAGGGTTGATCATCGGAGTCATCGTCGGGATCGTCGATTACCTGGTCACGCCGCACACCGATGCCGGCGGTGTGGTCGGTGGGATGGCGAGCGCCGGTGCCGGCCTCCTCGTGGTGATCGTGAACATCATCGGCGAAATCGTCGCCCTCTGCTACGTGACCGGTATGGCCGGCGCGGCGTGGATGAAGGGGAAGACCGAGCTTGCCGACGGGACGGTGGCCTTCCAGCGCGATGCCGGTAACACACTGATTGCAATGATCGCGCTCTTCATCGTCTTCGTGATCGCGGCGATTCTGTTGATTCCGACGCTCACGATATCGATCTGGCTCGCGATCTATTTCACGATCTACACGTTCGCCTCGGCGATCGTCGGAGAGCGGCCCGGATTCACGGCGCTCGCGGAGTCGTTCCGGATAGCGACGAAACGAGTAGGGCCCACCCTAATCATCGTCGTCATCATCGGCGTGATTGCGATCGTCGGTGGGATCCTCGGCGGTATCCTCTCGATCGTACCGTTCCTGGGGCCGATCGTCGCCGCGGTCATCACCGAGGTCGTCCTCGCCTACATCACGCTGGTAATCGTCGGCGAATATCTCGCACTGCGCGAAGTTTCGGGGATTCCGCCTTCGCCCTAGCGTTCGAAGCGCTCACGTTCGACTGCTACGGTACGATCGTCGATTGGGACCGCGGGATCAGCGCGGCGCTGGAGTCTCTCTTTCGTGCGCACGACGTGCCGTTCGAGCGCGCCGCCGTCCTCGATGCATATGCTGAAGAGGAAGCGGCGCTGGAGGCCGGCCCGTACCTGCGGTATCGCGAGGTGCTCGCGCGCGTTCTCGACGGGTTGGGGAAGCGATTCGGATTCGAAACGTCGCGCTCGGAGCGCGAGCATTTCGGCGGTTCCGTCGCCGAGTGGCCGCCGTTCACCGATTCAGCAGGCGCGCTTGCGCGCCTGAAGACGCGGTACAAGCTTGCGATCGTCACGAACTGCGATGACGACCTGATCGCGGCGAGCGTTGCGAAGCTCGGCGTCGCGTTCGACGCGATCGTCACGGCGCAGCAGGTCGGAAGCTACAAGCCGAGCCGAGCAAACTTTCACGCCGCGTTCGAGCGGCTCAGTCTACCTCGCGAGCGGATCCTGCACGTGGCAGAGAGCCTGTATCACGATCACGTCCCGGCAAAGGAGCTTGGCCTCACAACCGCCTGGATCAACCGTCGGGGTGAACGAAACCGGCTCGGCGTAAAGCCGGATTTTGAGTTTCCCGATCTCGCGACGCTCGCCGCTCGTGTCACCAATGGCCAAAAGTAGCCGGTACCTTTTCGCGCTATCCTAGGCGCATGGAGATTCGGGTCGCCGGCCCTCATGACGCGGAGGAGATCGCGCGCATCTACGCGCCGATCGTAGAGCAGACGACGATCTCGTTCGAGGACTGCGCGCCGTCGGCGGCCGAGATCGCGCGGCGCATCGAGACCATCCTGCCGGAGTATCCGTGGCTCGTCGCAGTCGACGACGACGGCGTCGCCGGCTATGCCTACGCGAGCCGCCATCGCGACCGCGCGG
>JAFAMS010000116.1 GCA_019233165.1 Vulcanimicrobiota bacterium
CGATCCCTATCCGCACCGAAGGCAAAACGCCCCGTCTATCTGCGGCGGCGCAGCTCGACGCTTGGAGTCGCACCGCTCAAGCGTCCGGGCTTGGCGACCTTCACCGTAGCCGCTGCGATCCGCTCGTCGAATTCGATCAGCTCGCGAACGATCTCGAACGCGAGGCGCTCCAAGAGCGCGAACGACGCCGACGCGACGACCCGCTCGACGATGCGATGGACCGCAGCATAGTCGACACTGCTCGCGAGTGCGTCGCTGTGGGCCGGCGCCTCGAGGTCGACTTCGAGCGCCACCTCGATGTCGAAGGGCTGCGGGACGTCTCGCTCGCCGGCGGCGGCGCCGTGCCGGCCAAAAACGCGGATCCCCTCGATGCAAATGCGATCCGAAGCGCTCACGGAAGCGTCTCGCTCCAACCCGGCGGGCGCCAACCCCGAACGATCGCGTCGGCGACCGCGACGACGTCGCGCGCGGCCGCGACGTCGTGGACGCGGACGATGTCTACGCCGGCCGCCACGGCAAGCGCGAGCGTGGCAGCCGTCCCATAGACGCGGTCCTCGACCGGCTTGCCGGTGAGTTTCCCGATCGTCGACTTGCGCGACGTCCCGACGAGCGTCGGGAATCCGAGCGCGACGATCCGGTCGAGCGAAGCCAAGATCGCGACGTTGTGCTCCGGAAGCTTCCCGAAGCCGATCCCCGGATCCAGTATCAATCGCTCGGGGCGCAGGCCTCGCGCGACCGCACGTTGCGCGAGCCCGTCGAGCGACGCGACGACTTCGTCGACGACGCTGCGCTCGTAGAGGGCGACGGATTTGTTGTGCATCGCGACGACCGGTACGTCGCACTCGAGGGCGGTCTCGAGGAGCGCGTCGTCGAGTCCCCAGATCGAATTGAGGATATCCGCCCCCGCCGCGTGCGCGCGGCGAAAGACCTCAGGCTTGAAGGTATCGACCGAAACGATCGTGCGCTCGTCTTCGCACCGGATCGTTTCGAGCACGGGAAGGAGGCGCTCCAGCTCGGTCCGTTCGTCGATCGGCTCGTGCCCCGGCCGCGTCGACTCCGCGCCGACATCGAGGAGATCGGCGCCCGCGTCGCGCTGAGCGAACGCGCGGAGCGCGTCGGCGGCGCCGTCGCCGGAGAACGAATCCGGTGCGACGTTCACGATTCCCATCACGTACGTCCGCGCGCCCCACGCCAGCGTGCGGCCGCGGAGCGCTAACGAGCCCCGGCCGCTACGTTGGCGAACCACCAGTCCCGCAACGTCCCGACGACGAACGTCGAGCCGGTCACCAGCACGATCTCATCGGCCGCGGCGTGGCGGCGCGCGATCGAGAAAGCTTCGACAGGATCGTTCACCGCGCGTCCCCAGCGCTCGAAATCGCCTGCCAGACTCGCCAGCCGCGTCGGCTTCACCGGCGTGCGGCCGGCGGCTTCGAATGTCGTAAACACGAACGCGCCGGGGAGTCTCGAGAGCTCGCCGAGGACGGCGCCGGCGTCTTTCGATTCGCTGATCGCGACGACGCACCAAAAACGCCTTCCCGCGAACGTCTCGAGCATCGCATCGACGAGGCTGCGCGCTTTGTCGACATTGTGCGCGACGTCGAAGACGACCCCCGGATGCGAGGGGAAAAACTCCATGCGCCCCGGGATCACGAGCTGGCTCATCGCGCGCTCGATCGCGTCGCGATTCGGACGGAGCTCGCTCGGAAGGTGCTCGAGCGCGAGGACCGCCGTCGCGGCGTTGCGCTGTTGGAACCGTCCCAAGATCGGGAGCGACAGCTCGTAACGATCTTCGGGCGTCACGACGGTGAACGTTTGTCCGTACGGCTCGCTGGGCTGCGCCTCGATCCTCACCAAGTCGCGCACCGAGTAGAACGGCGCTCCGACTTGCGCGCAGCGGCGCTCGATCTCGCGACGCGGCGACGGATCCGCGACGTCGGAGACGAGCGGCACGTTGCGCTTCGCTATTCCGGCTTTGTCGAGGGCGATATCCTCCAGCGTGTTCCCGAGGACGTCGGTGTGGTCGAGTCCGATGTTCGTGACGATCGCAACTTTCGGCAACAGCACGTTCGTGCCGTCCAACGTCCCGCCGATCCCGACCTCGACGACGGCGACGTCGACCCTCTTGCGCGCGAAGAACGCGAATGAGAGTGCGAGCAGCGTCTCGTAGTACGTCGCCCGCCCGAACTCGACGGCCACTTTTTCAATGATCGGGCGGATCTCGTCGAGCAGCTCTCCGAATTCTTCCTCTTCGATCGGGACGCCGTCGACGCGCATTCGCTCGGTCATCGAGCTGAGGTGCGGCTTGGTGTGCAGACCGGTCCGCTTGCCGCTCGCGGTTAGCGCCGCGGCGAGCATCGTCGCGGTGGAACCTTTCCCGCTCGTCCCTCCGACGTGAACCGTCGGATACAGGTTCTGCGGATTGCCGAGACCCCGCAGCAAGGCCCGCATCCGCTCGAGACGATGCGGGTGATGCCTCGATGCCGTTTCGTTGATCGTCCCCAGCAGATAGGCGCGCGCGACGGCGAAGCTCATGGTCTCCTAACTACCCTCGCATCGTAGAATCGTCAACCATCTTTGACCCCTCCCGAGAGGAGGTCGAGTGCGTGGGGCAACGCCGGGAGGAGCACGTCCAGCGTCTCGCGGACGGCTTTCGGATTCCCGGGAAGGTTGACGATGAGCGTCCTGCCGCGTACGCCGGCGATCGCGCGCGAGAGCATCGCCGTCTTCACGTATCGCGCCGAGGAGGCGCGCATCGCTTCGGCGATCCCCGGCACCTCGTAGTCGAGGACTGCGGCCGTCGCTTGCGGCGTGCGGTCCCGCGGTCCCAAGCCGGTCCCGCCGCTGGTGATCACGAGCGCGAGCGAGCGGACGTCGGCGAGCTCGATCAATTCCGCCGAGAGCGCGGCGGCGTCGTCGGGCAATACGCGTTCGATTTCGATCGCGAACCTGGCATCGAGCGCTTCGCGAACGGCGGGGATGCACGCATCGGCCCGTTCGCCGGATGCGGCTCGATCGGAAAGGACGACGATCGCCGTCGCGTACGTACCGCTCAGCTGCGCTCCGCCGCTCGCCTCTTCCACGAGCCGCTTTTCCCGCCCGATTTCGAGAGCAAGCGAATCCCTTCGATTTCGATTCCCTTCTCGACGGCCTTGGTCATGTCGTACACCACCAGCGCTGCGACGGCGGCGGCCGTCATCGCTTCCATCTCGACGCCCGTCTGCGCGACGGTCCGCGCCCGCGCATCGATCACGAGGACGTCGCCTTCCCAGGAAAATTCGACGTCGACTCCGGCGAGCGGGATTGGATGGGCCAGCGGGATGAGATTTGCGGTCTGCTTCGCCGCCATGATCCCCGCGAGCTGAGCGGCGACCAGCACGTCGCCTTTTGCGAGCGTCGCCTCGCGGACGGCGTTCGCCGCCGCCGGCGTCAAGCGCACGGCGGCACGCGCGTGCGCGCTGCGCTCGGTGGGAGCTTTTGCGCCGACATCGACCATCACGAGCGAGCCGTCGGAAGCGATGTGGGTCGGCCGAGGCATCGCTACCGCAGGCCGCGCGACGGCGAAGCGCTTTGGAAGCGGAACCAGATCAGGCATAAAATCGCGAGGCCTGCGAACAGCACCGCGTGTTTGTGATGCGGCCCGGGCTCGTGGGCGCCGATTTGGAGCGCACCGATCCAATACAACACAGCGATCACGAAGAACGCGATTGCGAGGACGATGGAAAGCGCTTTCATCTAGACGATCCCCCAACGGAACAGGGCGAAGCAAAGCATTCCGGCGCACAGACAGTACCAACCGAACGGCCGCAGATCGTTGGTCTGGAAGTACTTCGTCAAGAACGCCACCGAAAGATATGCGGTGAGCGCGGAGAGAATCCCGCCCACCACCGCTTCGCCGAGAATCCCGCGCGTCGCCGGTGCGAAGAGTTGCGGAATCTCGAGCAAGCCCGCGGCGAGGATGACCGGCGTTGCGAGTAGGAACGAGAACCGCGCCGCATCCGACTCGGTCAAGCCGATCGAAAGCCCGGCGACGATCGAGGTTCCCGAGCGCGAGATCCCGGGGAGGAGCGCGAACGCCTGCGCGACTCCCACCTTGATCGCATCGAGGTACGAGATCGATTCGAGCTTTCGATACGATTCGTGGAGCGTTTCGTGCCGGCGCCTGCGCAGCGCCTCGCCGGCGAACATCACGAGCCCGTTCGCCGCCAAAAAGAGCGAGACCGGGATCGGCGAGGCGAATAAGCCTCGCACCTCGCGCTCGAAAAAGACGCCGAGCAGACCGGCCGGAATCGTTCCCGCGACCAGGAGCCACGCCGTCCGCTCGTCCGCGGTCCCTTCGAAGCGTCCTCGCACGATGCTGCGGAAGAATGCCGCAACGACTCCGCGCCACAGCGCCCAGTAGAAGACGACGAGCGCGAACGCGGTGCCCAAGTGCAACGCAACGACAAACGCCAAGAAGGTCGGATCCGAGAGATCGATCTTCCAGTGCAGCAATGCGGGGATGAGGACCGTAT
>JAFAMS010000341.1 GCA_019233165.1 Vulcanimicrobiota bacterium
AGACTTTCGCATAGTACGGATCCTCGGTTAGGCCGGTCGGGTCGACTCCGGACTGCGGAACGAGCCAGACGAACCACGGATCCTCGTTCTGTCGATACCCAATGAGCGCTAACGGCAGCGCGCGCGCCGATCTGATGTCCGGCAAGAAGCTGCACATGGTATAGGCATCGAGCGAGATTTCCGTCGGTTCGATGGCTTGTTGCATAGACTCACCTTTCTGGAGCGACGCCTACAACGAAAAACCGCCTCGCTCATATCAGGGCGAAGCGGTTTGCGAGGGCTCGGCCGCAACCGGCATATGCACCGGCAAAACAAACATGGGGGAGCATTTGAAACGCCGCCACAAACCCCTGCGCGGCAAGCCGGCGCCGCCCGCCAATTCCTGCCGATTAAGGACTTTTCGCCGCCGCCGTGAAACCACAGCGCTGGCAGTGGTGGTCCGGTGCACTGTATGAGCGCGCTCGCACCACTCCTCACGGGAGTATACGTGCCACCAGCGATGACGCCGGGACCGGCCCCGGCGACGCCGCCTGCGGCGCAGTTGCCGCCGAGCGTAGCGAACTTCGAGAAGATCGTCGACGAATACCAGCGTCGTCTCTACGGGTTCGCCTTGCGCATGACCGGCAATCGGGAGGACGCCGAGGAGATCGTTCAGGACGCGTTCGTGCGGGCCTACCGAGCGCTGGGAAAAATGTCGCCCGAGCAACGAGCCGACCTGCGCCTTCAGCCCTGGCTCTATACGATCACCTTGAACGTGACGCGCAACCGGTTGCGCAGCAAACGACCCACGAACGTGGCGCTCGATGCACTGTCCGATCCGGATGCGCTGCTGCGCGAGTCGCACGACGCTCCTCCGCAACCCGAGGCGATCGTCGAACAGAACACCGAAATTGCGCTCGTCGAGCGCGCCTTACTGCAACTGCCGATGCACCTGCGTGCCGCGGCGACGCTGCGTTTCATCGAAGGACGCAGTCATCCCGAAATCGCGGAAATTCTCAACCAGCCGATCGGCACCGTCAAGTCTCACGTCCACCGGGCGGTCCGCATCCTGCGTCGCATGCTCGGCCCCCAGATTGGACGATTTTCCTCCGAAGGAGTTCCCTTGCATGCGTTGTCGTGACGTCGAAGCGCTGTGGGACGAGCTGCGCGGCGAGTGTCAAGCTTCGCTCAAGCAGACCGTCCACAACCACCTGGGCGCCTGTCCGTCCTGCCAAGCAATGTACGAACAATACGAAGGCGTAGCGTATCGCCTCTTCTCCCTCCCGCTCCCCGAGCCGTCCTGCAATCTCGCAAAGAAGATCGTGGAGCACATCGCGACCCTCAAAGGGAGCGCTTCACCGCCCGTCGTGCTGACGGAGCTCAGTACCCCCGTGGGACGGCTCTACGTCGGCTTGAAGTGCAATCGCATCGCATACATTTGCCTGGACACCGGCGAGGCGCCCGAAGAGGTCGTCGCCCGCGCGGAGCGCCGGCTGCATCGGCGGGTCGTCTCCGGCGAGACGCCCGCATGGCTGGTGCGCGCCTTCGACCGCTTCTTCAACACGTGGACGATCGATGACGCGGTCGTCGACATCAGTGACCTGACGCCGTTCGAACAGGCGGCGCTGCGCGCCGCAGCGCAGATTCCGCCCGGCGAGGTGCGCTCGTATTCGTGGATCGCGATGCAGATCGGCCGTCCGAAAGCCGCACGTGCGGTCGGACAAGTGATGGCACGCAACCCGCTTCCGTTTCTCTTTCCGTGCCATCGCGTCGTGGACGCCAACGGCGAACTGCATGACTACTACTACGGCCGCGAGTTAAAGGCTCGTTTACTGCAAATGGAGGGCTACCGAGGTTAGACGCCAACCTTAGCGAAGGTGGCGACTTCGGCCTACGCGTTTAGATGAGCGGCGACCCTCGAGTCGCCGCGGTCCCCGACGTGCACGGTCACGCAAAGGGCGAGCACCGGTCGTATTCGGAAGAGCGTCCGATCGCGTATTCGCCACGCATGCTCTTCCTGTGGTTCTATCATGCGTGCCGGCGAGGATGGCCGCGGTTCCTCATGGTCGCCGACCATGCGAACTACCTCACGTTTGAAGATCCGGGGGCCGTCAACACGGTTCGCCGTGCACTCAAGCTGGCGGAGGCCGGCGACCTGCTGGGCGCTGCCGAAACGGCGGGGGTCGATATCGCCCACGCGAGCGTGGTCTCGGAAGGCTTGCGGCGGGGCATGCGGTTCGCAATCGGCGCCGAGATGGATAACGATCCGCGAGCCCGGCCCGACGCGCAAAACATCATTGACGCATTGCGGCCCGACGGCATCGTCCGCTGCGTGCACTTCGTTCCGATTCAGCATCCGGAGAAGGGCGCGGACTGGCCCTGGCCGTTCGACAACGAAGAGTTTGCGGCACTGCACGAAACGGTCGCCGGCGAACGGCTCTGGGAGCTCTACATTGCAAAACTCTTAGACGACCTCGAAAAACTGCCCGGACAGGTCGTCGGAAACTTCTACGCTCCCGCGGAGTTCGGAGGCTGGCCCTCCGAGAAGAGCCTCGCAGAGTACGAAGACCGGATGCTCGAGATCGCGCATCGGCGGGGCATGGCCGTGGAGATCAACACCCGTTTCCTCTATCGCGCGCCCTCGGAAGAGGCCCGCAAGAAGTATCTCGATGTCAATGCCCGCCTTATCGCAAAGGCGAAAGCTCGCGGCGTGCCGATCGCGATCGGCTCGGACGCGCACAGCCCCAAGGATCAGGGCAACGCATTTGACGCGGTATTGAAACTGCTCGACACGGCAGGCATCAACGAACTCGCCTTTCCGGTGGCCGGGCGGCTCGCACGCGTTG
>JAFAMS010000487.1 GCA_019233165.1 Vulcanimicrobiota bacterium
TGACAAAACGCCGGATGCTCATCCCGTGGGATTGTCCATGAAATTGTTTTCGCCCGATAAGGCCAACGCTCTCATCCCGGTCGTCGCGCCGCTCATCGACGAGCTGTGGGCCAAACGTCGCGAGTTGGCGATCCGGCTGCTCGAGAGCGACCCTGCGTTGCGACGCGGCGGGGCGAGCCGCTCGCGAAAATTCACCGAGCTCAAGGCCGAGATCGTGCGCTTGATCAACCGCATCGAAGAGTACGGCTGCGTCGTGAAAGACCTCGACTTGGGGCTGCTCGACTTCCCGGCGCTGCGCGGCGGAAGGCCGATCTATCTCTGCTGGAAAGCCGGGGAGCCGCAGATCGCGCACTGGCATGGAACCGACGAAGCGTTCGTCGATCGCAAGCCTCTCGACCTGTAAGCGCGCTACGCCGCGGGCTGCGCTTCCGCTTTGATGAAGTCTTCAGCCAAGCCCTGAAGGCGGACGTCGCCGAATTCGGCGGTGTATGCGCCGGCGGCGAGCTCTTTGATCTCACCGATCTCAGGGACGTGCGCCAGTTGCGGGATCTTCGCGCGAATCTCGTCGGGGAGCCGTACTTTGTCGCCGACGCTCAGGCTGGGCGCGTCAAAGAGCTTGTTCAGCTCGGCCATCAGCATCTCGAGCGGGATGCCGTACCCTTGGCTGACCTGCTCGATCGTTTCGTGCTCGCTGATCGCGCAGTTCGAGCAGCCGCCGAGATGAAAGCGTGCGAACACCCGGCGAGCGCCGGCATGCACTTTGAACGCTTGCTCGACGGTGAGATCTTTGGAGAACTGGTCGGCCACGGACAAAACCTTTCCTGAGAGCGTGAGGTCCTCTTAGCCTAAGACGCCGGTCCAGCCTGGTCGGTTTCGAATCGTGCGGAGTCCGCCTGTAAGCCGGATTCTGTCCCGGCGACGCCGGGGATCATCATCTCTCTTGGGTCGCCGTCACCGGCGGCCTCGGTGCGATGGTGCTCGTTCGGACGGGCCGTCCATTCGTCGAGCGATCTTGCTCCGGGTGGGGTTTGCCCGAGCACGCGTCACCGCGTCGCTCCGTGAGCTCTTACCTCACGATTTCACCCTTACCGGGCGAACCCGGCGGTATGTTTCTGTGGCACTTTCCTTCGAGTCGCCCCGACAGGACGTTATCCTGCACCCTTGCCCGATGGAGCCCGGACTTTCCTCACCCCTCTTGCGAAAGGCGCGATGATCCGGCGAACTCCGCGACCGCGATTATACCGCGCTTAGGCGGCGTGATTCAACAGACCGCTAGTTAGGAAGCCGGCGTCGAGGTTCGCGTTGGCGAGCACCGCGAGCGTGATCTGCTGTTGAATGCCCTGATGGTTGTGCAGCGTCGTTTCGGCGGGGAAGTTCGTGTCGGCGATATTCGACGCCGAAGCCGTCAGGTTCACCGAGGCGATGTTATTGTTGTTGATCACCTCGGTGAGCGCGTTCGTCTGCGCGCCGAGCTGCGATTGCGCGGTCGAGAGCGTGTCGATCGCAGTGCCGACGACCCCGATCGCGTTCTCGGCGTTTGAAGTCGTGGCGAAGTCGATGTTCGAAACGCCGAGCGAGGTGGACGTGACGCTCGGGAACGCGAGCGAGGAGGTCGCACCCTGCGTCGCTCCGGTCTGCACCGTCGCCGGCGAACCGGGCGCAAATGCACTGCCGGGCGTGACCTGAATCGTCGCGGTCCCGGTGTCGGTCGCGCTGAAGTTGCCGAGCGTGAACGTTACGCCGCCCGCCGTCACTGCCGCGCCTGCCGCAAAGGAACCGACGTTCGTAACGTTCCCGGTCGCGGTGTCCGTCAGCGTGACCGTGGCCTGACCCGCGCTGACGCTGACGCCGATCGTTTCGCTCGGCGTCGCGGGCGGGACGGTAATCCCGGCGGCGGTGTTCACGACGTTTCCGCCTGCCGCGAGCAGGTCGTTGTTGTTGACTTGCGCGGTCGCGTTGGACGCCTGCGTCGTACCGGCGAACGTTCCGTTGAGGAGCTGTGCGCCGTTGAAGTTCGTGTTCTGCGCGATCGTGTTGATCTGCTGAACTTCTTGGTTCGTCTGGGCTTGAATCGCCGCGCGATCGCTCGGCCCGAGAAAGTCGTTCGAGGCCTGGATCGCAGAGACGTTGATGTCTTGCAGAATGTTGCTGATCGTCGAGGTGGCGCCTTGCGCGACGTTCGTCGCGTTGAGCGCGTCCTGCGCGTTCAGCGAGCCCTGATCGAAGCCCTGAGCCTGCGACGAGAGGGCGTTGAAGATCGCGAGTCCCGAGGGGTTGTCTGCGGCGCTGTTGATCTGCCGTCCGGTGGCGAGCTTGAGGCCCGACTGAAGCAGATTGTACTGTTGGAGCCCGAGCTGGTTGATGGCGTTGTTTTGGAGCGACCCGATCCCGGCCACAGAAGAACCTCCTTGGTATCCAAAGGGGACCTGCGCTCATTCTCCCACGAAGCGGCTCGGCGGGCAAGCGAGCCCCGACACTGTATAAAGGAGAAGCGCCCGGCTTTCGTGGGGCGCTTCCTACGGTGGTGGAGGCAAGGAGACTCGAACTCCTGACCCTTACGCTGCCAGCGTAATGCTCTACCAGCTGAGCTATGCCCCCGGGCCGCCCGCGTACATGCGGGCCGCGCGAGGCCGACCCCTCCCAGCGTATCGCGCCGCTCTTAGAGTGTCATCCCCAGCGTCGTGAATTGCCCGCCGAGCCCGTTGATGACCGCGGTGCAGGTCTTTCCGGCGGACGACTGTGTCGAGGTGACCTGGAAGACCCCGGGAGACGTCTGATTGATCGTCCCGGTGCCGCTTACGGGGCAAGTGATCGTCGTCGCCGAGAACTGATTCCCCGCGTTCCCGCTTTGCGACGCGGTAACGGTCGCGCTCTGACCGGGGGTGAGGGCGATGAAGCTCGGCGAGAGCATCACCGGGCCGTACTGGGGAGGCGGGGTCGGCGAGGTGGTCGGCGTCGGGACCGGCGTCGGACTCGGCGTCGGCGTCGGCTGGACGCCGTTCGCGCCGCCGACGTGGCTGCCGGCCGCGATCGCGACCCCGGCGATCACTGCGGCTGCGGCGCCCACGATCGCCGCGTTCGAGGTCGTGTTCGGACCCGGCGGCCCGCCGCCGGCGACGGAGAGGCCGGATTGCTCGAACGCTTGGAGCATCGAAGGCGTCGTCGCGACCGTGACGACCTTGCCGTCGGTGCCGGCGGTCAGCGTCTGGCCGGTCAAGACGCCGAAGCTCGAGCCTCCGACGGTGACGACGACGTCGCCGGCACCGCAGTCGAGGCAGGAGATGACGTCGCCCTGCGAGGTGGTCGAAAGCAGCGCGGTCGTCCCGCGAACGGAGATGTTCGCGATCGAGCCGGCAAACGTGTAGCTCGAGCGGCCTCCGGTCGGACGCCGGATTTGAAAACGGATCGCGCCGTTTCCGATTAGCCGGATCGTCGAGCCGGGGCCGGCCTCGTGCTGCTTGAAAGCCCCGACCTGGATCGACGTGTTCGAGCCGACCGTGACCAGGGAGGAGTCGGGGAAGACGATGATCCCGCGCGAGGCAAAGCCGGTGACGGCGATCGCCTCATCCTCGAGCGACTGCTCGCCGGTGATCGCAACGAGCGGACCGGAAGCGTTGACGCGGTAGCCGACGTTGCCGGCGTCGCGGCGCAAGACGGTATCGTTTGCGGCCATGCTCGGCAGCAGCGACGTGACGATTAAAGACGCCGCGGCGACGGCCGCAAACGCAGAAGAGCGACCCATGAAAAAACCTCTGCGAGGGGGGTTATCCACAAGTCCGTCCCGCGCGGCGCCGGCTCCTTCGCAGCGCGCAAATCCGAGCGGCCGCTCACACCCTGGACGGGCAAGCGCGGAGAGCCCGACGTGGCCGGGCTCTCCGGCGGGATCCTGGTGGAGATGAGGAGACTCGAACTCCTGACATCCTGCTTGCAAAGCAGGCGCTCTACCAGCTGAGCTACATCCCCGCACCGCGCGCTTTGGCGGGCGCGCCGAAGCGGACCTTCGGTTGACACTTCGCTCGGCTCGGACGTACCATCTACCATCTACCGCCCCGGCACGTGCGGGCCATTAGCTCAGCTGGTTAGAGCGCATGCTTGATAAGCATGAGGTCCCTGGTTCGATTCCAGGATGGCCCACCACGCCGGGCTTTGTTTTGCTCGTTTGCGTCCGAGTTGCGCCGGGAACAACCGCGACGTGGAGACCGAGGCTCGAATTCGGCGCGAGCAAGACTTTCACGACCGGCGTTTTTCGCAGGGTGGGGCCCGCGGCAATACCGGGGTCTTTTATCGCATCTGCCGCGACTCGGATGCGGCATATCACCGTCGCATTCGCGAGGACAGCGACGGGAAGCGGGTCCTCGAATATGGGTGCGGACGTGGTAGCC
>JAFAMS010000501.1 GCA_019233165.1 Vulcanimicrobiota bacterium
AGCCGCGCGTTCATCTCGAGGAAGTAGAACGCGCCGTCATGGTCGAGCAAGAACTCGACGGTCCCGGCATTGACGTACCCGGCCGCTTCGGCGGCGCGCACCGCGGCGTCTCCCATCCGCTCGCGCAGACCGGCGTCGAGTGCGACCGACGGCGCCTCTTCGACGATCTTCTGGTGCCGGCGCTGGATCGAGCACTCGCGCTCGCCGACGTGCAGCGTCTTGCCGTGCGCGTCCGCGATGATCTGAAACTCGATGTGGCGCGGCCGAGCGAGGTAGCGCTCGAGGAACACCGACGCGTCGCCGAACGCCGCGAGCGCCTCGCGCTGCGCCGCTTCGAGCAGTTCGTCGAACTTCGAGAGATCGTCGACGACCCGCATCCCGCGACCGCCGCCGCCGGCGCTCGCCTTGATCAACACCGGCGTCCCGATCCGCTTCGCTTCCGCGGCCAAACGCGCGTCGGTTTGGTCGGGACCTTCGTAGCCGGGGATCGTCGGGACGCCATGCTTGCGCACGAGGCGCTTGGCCTCGATCTTGCTTCCCATCGCGGCGATCGCTTCGGGCGGCGGCCCGACGAAGAGGAGTCCGGCGTCGCGGACCGCGTGCGCGAACGCGGCGTTCTCCGAAAGGAAGCCGTATCCGGGGTGAACGGCGTCGGCTCCCAGGGCTTGCGCCGCTTCGACGATGGCGCCGACGTTCAGGTACGATTCCGCGGCCGGCGGCGGTCCGATTCGCGCGCTCTCTTCCATCGCGCTGCGATGAAACGCGTGACGGTCGGCATCGGAATAGATCCCGAGCGCCGCGATCCCCATCTCCCGAGCCGCGCGCGCGATCCGGATCGCGATCTCGCCGCGATTCGCGATCAGCAGCCGTCGGATCAACGTGCGATCCAGCTCGGCTTGCGCCGTTCGAGGAAGGCGCGCAGGCCTTCTTGTCCTTCCGCGCTCGTGCGCTGCTCCGCGATCGCGCGCGCCGTGATCTCGCGCGACTCGTCGTAGCCGGCGCGCACGACCTCCCGCAGCGTTCGTTTTGCCGCCGCAACCGCGCTCGGCGCCGCGGTCAGGAGTTCGCCGACGATCCGCTCGACTGCCGCATCGAGGTTCGCTTCGGGGACGACTTCGTGAACGAGACCGATGACCTGCGCGCGGCGAGCGTCGAAGCGCTCGCCGGTCAAGAACAAGGCGCGCGCGTGCGAGACTCCGATCTTGGCGACGACGAACGGCGCGATCACTGCCGGAAGTATCCCCAGCTTCGTCTCGGTGAACCCAAACGTCGCATCGTCGGCGGCGACGACGACGTCGCTGACCGCGCACAAACCCGCGGCGCCGGCGATCGCGGCGCCGTGCACGCGGGCGATCACCGGCTTGCTGCAGCGATCGATCGTCCGGTACATGTCGGAGAGCGCCTCGGCGTCACGCCGGTTCTCTTCCTTCGTGAGCTCGAGCGAAGCGCGCATCCAGCCGATATCGGCCCCGGCGCTGAACACCTTTCCTTCGCCGCACAGGACCGCGACGCGAACGTCGTCGCGCCCGTCGAGCTCCTCGAAGATCGCGCGCAGCTCCGCGATCAGCGCCGCATTGAAGGCATTGCGGACGTCGGGACGGCTCAGGGTAACGCGGGCGACTGAGCCGGCGAGATCGATCCGAGCGAGGCCGGTTCTCTCCATGAGCGGCGCTTCGGCGCCCCGGTAAGCCTGCCTACCTTCCGGACGGCGCCGATGCGCTATACTTGCAGAGGATGAACGTCTACCGGCATTCGATCGCCGCGCGGCTCACGCACTGGCTGTGGTTCGTTGCGATCTTGGTCCTGGTCACGAGCGGGCTGCAGATCTTCAACGCCGCGCCGTACCTGGACGCGTCGGACAAAAACAATCCCGCGAAACGCGTTCTCGCCTTCGGAGCGGAGGAAGGCGCGGCGAGCGGACCGATCGGCTACGTCGCGGTCTTCGGTCACCGCATCACGACCACCGGACTCTTGGGCTACACCGACGACGGCGACGGCGGAAAAACCGAGCGCGCGTTTCCCGGATGGATCACGCTTCCGAACTATCAAGACCTCGCCGACGGCCGGCGGTGGCATCTGTTCTTCGGCTGGGCGCTGATCGTGGCACTCGTTGCGTATCTCGTCGCCGGCGCGGTGCGCGGCGATCTCGCCGAGCTGGTCGTTCGCCCCTCCGATTTTCCAAAGATGCTCCCGATGCAGCTCTACTATCTGAAGCTGCGCAAAGATCCTCCGCCGCACGGCAAGTACAACCCGCTGCAAAAGGCGACGTACACGCTCGTGCTCTTCGTTCTGCTTCCGCTCATGGTGCTCACGGGGATGGCGCTCGCGCCGGGAATCGATGCGATCGCGAACCCGCTGACGACCGTCTTCGGCGGACGGCAGTTTGCAAGGCTGTGGCACTTCACGATTATGGCGCTGTTGCTCGGCTATTTCGGCGTGCACATGTTCTTCGTCGTGACAACGCGCCCGGTCGAGAACATCAAGTCGATGATCACCGGCTTCTACCGGCTGGGCAAACACGACGGGGTCGGGATATGAAGCGCCGGCTCTTTCTGGCGAGCTCCCTCGCAGCGCTCGGTCTCGACGGCTGCGGCGTTCATCTCGGCAATCGACTGAACGACACACCGTGGATTCACAACGCGCTCGGCGCAGCCCAACCGCTCAACCACGCGGTGATCGGGACGCGCGGGATGGCGAAGCTCTACCGCGAGGCCGACGTCGACCGCGACTTCCGCACCAACGGCTTCGACCCGCCCCACACGGCGCAGTACATGCAGTGGGTCCGCGACGGCTACCGCGACTATAAGCTCGTCGTCGACGGCCTCGTCGATCGGCCGCAGGCGTACGCGCTCTCCGAGCTGCGTGCGATGCCGCAGCAAACGCAGATCACGCGCCACGATTGCGTCGAGGGATGGAGCGCGATCGGGAAATGGCGCGGCGTCAAGCTGGCCGACGTACTTGCGGCCGCCGCGCCGC
>JAFAMS010000089.1 GCA_019233165.1 Vulcanimicrobiota bacterium
AAACGAGCTGTACACCGCGCTGCAGACGCACATCGCCGAAGCGATGGAGTCCTCGATCGGCGTGATCGAATCCCTGCGCATTTACGAAGTGCAAAAATATCTCAGCCGCTCGCATCACATGTGGAGCGGCTATTGGGTGATGATCAATCCCGACAAATGGAATTCCCTCGGTCCCGCCTTTCAAGAGATCGTGCGGCGCAACATTAATGCCGCCGCCGAGTTGGAGCGCAACGACAACGACATCCAGGACCGGGCCGTGCAAGATCTCCTGCACCGTCAAGGTCTGGCGGTCAACTTCCCCAAGCCCGAGACGTTCAAGGCAAAGCTCAACGCAAACGGCTACTACCAGCGCTGGCGCAACGAGTTCGGCGAGCAGCTCTGGACGCTCTTGGAGCGCTACACCGGTCCATTGCACTAGAACGCGGCGGCGACAGCAGATCAGGTGGTACTATGAGTCAAGAACGAAAAACCGTCGGCAGCAAGCGCATCGCGCTCGATGGGGCCGAATACAAAGACGTGCACTTCGAGGGGTGCGAGCTCCTCGTCACCGGTGCGGGGCCGACGCGACTGATCAACTGCACGTTCGGAGAGAACGAGCTCGGCTTCGACGGAGCCGCGGCGCGAACGATCGATACGCTCACCGGGATGTATGCGAGCGATCTCTTCAAGCCGTTCGTCGAAGCCGTGATCGACCGGATCAAAGGCGGCCTCGGCGATCAAAAATGGCAGATGTGAGCTAGTCTGCTTTAAGAAGCTTGCCCTGCTCGGCGAGGCTCGCCCTGATCTTCGCCGCTTCTTCCCGCACGCGCCTTATGCCGAGCGCCGCGACGGCGAGGCCCAGGCGCGCGCGTTCCCCGACGTCCATCGGGTCGGGCACGAGCTCGAACTCGTTCCGGCGCGCGATCGCTTCGGGGTCGTCCAGACGAGGGTGCTTGAAGATCTCACCCATTTCCGCCATTTTAGCGGGATTTGGGGAGCACGTCGAGCCCGGGAAGACGGGTTCAGAGGTTGACCGGAGCGCCGAGCTGATAGTTCGAGAAGCTCAAGACGCCGTCGACGTTGTAGGACGGAAATCGCGCCGCGATTGCGACCGAGGAGAGGAGCTGGTAGCGCCCGCTCGAGGAGTAGGCGGGCGTGAAGCTCAGCGCCTCGCCGTTCGTATACGCCCATGCGATGCGCTCGAGCAGCTGGGTTTGGTCGTCGATTTGGAGCGTCAGCGTCTTGACGCGAGCGCCCGATTTGACCGGAACGAAAACGAAGCTCGACGACGTCCCGTTGTCCGTGAAGCTCGACTGCACGTAGTCGCGCGCCAGTTCGTCGCTCGTCAGCTCAGAGTCCGTCAGCGAGGCAAAGCGCTTCAGCGGCGGCGGGACGTTCTGGAAGACGATCTTCCGCTGCGGCTTACGATACGATGCGGTACCGCGCAACGTCTCGTGGACCGGTGGGAAGCCGTGAACCTGCGCGCTGAGCGTTACGCTCGCCGTGTACGTCATCAGGTCGGGGTTCGGATCGAGAGCGTGTTGCAAGAGAGCTTGCGTCTGCGGCGCGGGCGACGCGCCGAGGAGCGCGAACGCCCACACCGCGAGCAGCGCCCCGGCTCTCATGCGGACGGGTCGGCGAAATACCCCTGCTGCGGGACGTCCGGCTCAAAATCGAAAAACGCGTGACGTAGCTCGCCTTTCCCGCGGCGATGCAGGTCGCCGCCGAGCGCGCGCATCGTCGGGTCGAGGAGCGAGGTTTGATCCTCGGAGACCTCGGCGACGACCGCGGCCTGCCCCGGTCGCAGCGCGGCTTCAACCTCGTCGGCGGCCTCCGAATGCTCGCCGCCCTTGATGCCATCCCCACCGAGACCGGCGACGGCGCCGGCGTACGCGCCGGCAGCCGCGCCCGCCGGGCCTGCGAGCATCCCCAGGAGACCGCCGAGCGCGGCGCCGAGCGCGGTGCGCAATCCCGGCGCGGTGCGCTTCATCGCCACCGTCGCTTTGCCGGTGGTGGGACGATGGATCACGGCGGCTCCGTGGACCGTGATATCGCCGGTCCGGTTCAGTTTCCAAAGCGCATCGAGACCGTCGAATGCCTTCTCGTCGGAGTTGAAGATGATCGCGACGTAACTATCCATGGTCCTGCCTTATCTCAGAAAGACTTCGTCTTCGCTCTTGGGGAGGACGAGCGGCGTCGCCGTCTTGGGATCCGAACTGAACTCTCCGAAGAGCGCCGGGTTGGCGCGGAAATGCGCTTCGAGCGCCTCGATGCGATGCGCGTCGTTCGGATGATCGGAGAGCATCTCGGGCGGCGTCTTGAGGTTTGCGTTCGAGAAGTCCTGGAACAGCCAGACGAGGCCCCATGGATTGAGACCGGCTTTCGCGCAGTTGTCGGCGCCGGTCAGATCGGCTTTTTCTTCGGCATCGCGCGAATAACTCAGCGATTGCAGGCGGCCGATCGTCGTCACCGCAAGTGCGGTTCCGATCGATGGGCCGAGCAGAATCGTGGCAGCGACGGCACGGTCCACGATTGCTTGATTGCGTTTCATCAGGTCGAGCGAGTCGTGATGAAGCAAGTGTGACGTTTCGTGACAGAGCGTCCCGGTGAGCTCTTCTTTGTTCTTGACGAAATAGAAGAGCGAGTCGACGACGTAGATGTTCCCGCCGGGAGCGGCAAATGCGTTGGGCTGCTTCTCGTGCACGATGTAGAAGTGGATTTTCGAAGGATACATCGGCTGTACGACTTTTGTGATCTGGTCGGCGAGCGGATTGAGGACGTCGTAGAGCGGAGACGACTTGACGATCTCGCCCTGCCCTTTGAGCTGCTCGAAGAGCTGCGCGCCCATTTGCGCCTCGTCGGATGCGTCGTCGGCGCTCGCCGGCCCCCCCGCCGTGGTGAGGGCCGCAGCCGTCACCACGATGAGGAAACACTGGACCAGCGCAACGAACCACTTTTTCGCGTTCATTGCGATGCCCTTACCTAGGTGGCCGGGCTGACGCGTCCGCCCTTTGCCAGCTCGTTACCGGCGGACTTCAGCCGGAACGCGAGAGCGAAGAGCGAGCCTGCGGCGAGCGCGGCGTAGATGCCGACCGCGTACACGAGGGCGACGATCCCGATGTCGGGACGCATCGCGATGTAAACGCCGAGCGCAACCGTGAGGATTCCGAAGAAGATCCACCAGCCTTCGTTGCTGATGATCTGACGGAATTCGATCCCGGCGGCGACCTCGAGGAGGCCGGTCGAGATCGCGTAGATCGCGACCATGTATGCGAGGGCGAGCGGGCCGAGGCCCGGCTGCGAGATCATCATGATCCCCAGCGCGACGCTCGCGAGCCCGACGAGGATCAAGAGCCACCACTGGCCGACGCCGGTGAACGAGACCCCGCCATAGATCGCCATGATCCCGCTAAGGATGAAGTACGCGGCCACGAGGTAGACGAGCCCGCTTTGCATTGCGCTCGGCTCGGCGAACGCGAAGATCGCCAGCGCGAGCGCGAAGAATCCGCGAAGCAAGAACGTCCACCACTTGTCGGTGAGAGCTTGTGCGATTTCAGTCATCATCTTCCTTACCTCAGTTGTAGTAGTGAGGGTCGTAGTCGTAGGGATAGAGGTAGTAGCCGTATTCCGGTCCCCAAACCGAGTCGTCACGGACGTCGCCCTTGGGCCGGCGATAGATGGTCCCGCCGAGGCGCTTCATCGCCGTGTCGAGCGGGGTCGTCCAGTCTTCCGAGACCTCGGCGAGGACCGCCGACTGACCCGGTCGCATCTCGAGGCCCGACTCGAACGCCGCCTCTTCGTGCTCGCCGGCTTTCACGGCGTCTGCCGTTCCGCCGAGCATGGCGCCCGAAGCAGCGCCGATTCCGGCCGCGGAGCCGACTTTCGCGCCGGCGGTCGCGCCGACGGGACCCGCGACGAGCGCGCCGACGATCGCACCGATACCGATGCCGATGGCCGTGCGCAGACCCGGGTCGTCTTGCTTCGTCGAGACGTCGATGTGCCCGAGCGAGTCGCGGCGGATTACCGCGGCGCCGTGCACGGTGATGTCGCCCTGCGCGTCGAGATTCCACAACGCGTGGAGTCCGTCCGACGCTTGGGCTTCGGTGTTGAAAACGACTGCAACGTAGTTGTCCATTGTTGTAATCTCCTAGTTCTTGGACGCCGACGAGCGTGCAGCGGCAAGGGCGTGGCTGAGATCGAGCAGACCGACGCGCGCGCGTGCGAGCATCGCACGAGTCGATGCCTGGAGCTGCTCTTCGGATTCCTTAGCGGCGTCTTTGGCCTGCGCGGCGGCTTCTTCGAAGCGCGACGAGGCTTCTTGCAGACGCTGCTTGGCGTCGGCCCGTTGCTTGTCGGCGATCGTCTTGATCGCTGACGCCAGTGCCTTCGCCTGAACCGCCGCGTTTTGGAGATCGACGCGCAGCTCGGCTTGTTTCTTGCTAGCGCCGGCTCCGATCCGCTGCTCGAGGGTTTGGGCGTCCGCCCGTACCTTGTCGAGATCTGTCTTGACGGTGCTCATGCAGAGTGTTCTCCTTCCGCAATTGGCTGCTGCGAGCGTATCGTGCTCGCACGTAGCCGGCTACCGTCGTGGTTGTCATAGGAGCCGCAGTACCAGGCTCACGTTTTTCGGAAGACGTCGTCTGGGACTGCGACATTGAGCGCATAGTCGCCGTAGGTGGCCGTCGCGTCGAGCGCATATTTCGGCATCGTTACGACAATCGTCTCAGTCTGCGGGAGCGCGGCGCCGGAGAGCCGGCGGTTTTGCATCTTCAGGTCGATCGAGCTGCCGTCGCGATAGGCCCAGCGGATCGCCAGCGGTTCATAGTCGACTTGCGCGACGGTGATTTGAACGCTCTGCACTCCGGGGTCTGCGACCTTCGGAACGGCCCCAAGGACATACGTCGATCCCTCGGATCCCGGGCCGACGGAGGTGACCTTGTATTGGCCGGGCCACGTCTGCGCCGTCATGTCGAGCCGGTACGAGCCTTTGAAGAATCCGCCGATCGGTCCGGGGACCTTCGTGAGGACGAGGGCCGTCTGGCCCGGCGCCTTGTAGTAAATGATCCCTTCGACCGGCGCCCGGACCCCGATCGGGCGGCGCATGTGCACGGCGAAATGCACGGGGACGGAGTACGAGGTGAGGTTCTCGGCGGCGGCAGCGCGCGCAAACATGTCGTCGCCGCTCAGGTCCTGCGCGTCTGCGCGCACCGTCGATACGAGCGTCGCGGCTGCGAAGGACGCTGCGAAGTTCTTCCGATTCATGCGTTGTGCTCCCTGATCGCCGGCGCGATCACTTTGATGACGAGCGTTTGCAAGATACTTGCGGCCGGTACCGCGAGCAAGACGCCGATGATTCCGAACAAGGCTCCGCCGAGCGCCGTCGCAACGACGGTCACGAGCGGATCGATATCGATCGCCCGCTTGAAGATCAGCGGAG
>JAFAMS010000097.1 GCA_019233165.1 Vulcanimicrobiota bacterium
GGAGCTCGAAAACGACGAGGTGCGCGATGACGCTCGCTGATCTGCTCCGTTCCCGTACCGCCGGCAAAGGCCGTTCGCCGCTCGCGCGCCCGCGACGACTGCGCTCGAGCCCGGCGATGCGCGATCTGGTTCGGGAGGCCTCGGTCAAACTCGGCGGTCTCGTCCAGCCGCTCTTCGTCGTCGAAGGGACGGGGATCCGCGCGCCGATCTCGAGCATGCCCGGGATCGCGCGGCTCTCCGGCGACGCCGCGGTCGCAGAATGCCGCGAGCTGCTGGGACTTGGGATCCGAGCGGTCCTGCTCTTCGGAATCCCGGACTTCAAAGATGCGAAAGCGTCGTCGAACTACGATCCAAACGGCGTCGTGCAGCAAGCGATTCGCGCGATCAAAGAAGCCGTCCCCGAGCTGCTCGTCATCGCCGACCTCTGTAACTGCGAGTATACCGATCACGGCCACTGTGGGATCGTCGACGCGCGCGGCGACGTCGACAACGATGCGACCGTCGAGCTGCTCATGCGCACGGCGCTCACGTACGCACACGCCGGCGTCGATGTGATCGCTCCCTCCGATATGATGGACGGCCGCGTCGGTGCAATCCGTCACGCGCTCGACGACGACGGTTTCACCCGCGTGGCGATCATGGCGTACTCCGCGAAATACGCTTCCGCGTTCTACGGCCCGTTTCGAGAGGCCGCCGACTCCGCGCCGGCATTCGGCGACCGCCGCACCTACCAGATGGACCCGGCGAACGCCCGCGAGGCGCTCCGCGAGGTCGAGCTCGACATCGAGGAAGGCGCCGACTTCGTGATGGTCAAGCCGGCGCTCGCATATCTCGACGTCGTGCGCGGCGTCCGCGATGCGGTCGAACTGCCGCTCGCGGTCTATAACGTCAGCGGCGAGTACGCGATGGTCAAAGCCGCCGCGCAACACGGCTGGATCGACGAGGACCGCGTCGTCGACGAAATGCTCCTAGCCTTCGCGCGCGCCGGTGCCGACGTCATCATCACCTACTTCGCGAAGGATTACGCTCGCCGGCATGGCTGATCCCCGCGACGTCGGCGTGCTGATCCTCGCCGGCGGTGAGGCGACGAGACTTCCGAACAAGCTCGGTCTCGCAATCGGCGGCACCCCGCTTCTGGTTCGGGTCTATCACAATGTCTCGAAAGGGCGTCCGACGTTCGTCTCCTGTAAAGGGACGTTTCCGCCGGAGATCGACGCGGAGCTCGCGTGCCCGATGATCGTCGACCGCTGGCCCGTGCGCGGACCGCTCGCGGGGATGTTGAGCGCGATGGCGGAGATGCCGACGCCGCTCGTCTTTGCGGTCGCCGGCGACGCGCCGTTCGTCGACGCCGCGCTCATCGATCGCCTCGCAGACGCTTGGCAAGAGGGCGACGAAGCCGTCGTTCCGGTCCACCCGACGGCGCGCGGTGAGACGCTCGAACCGCTCGCCGCACTCTACGATCGCGAAGCGTTCTTGCGCGAAGGGACGCCGGTGCTCGACGGCGGCGATGCCTCGCTGCTCGGGACGATCGCGCGCTTGCGCGCGCGGAAGCTGCCGTTCACGGCCGCCGAAGCAACGATCTTCGCGAACGTGAACACGCCGGATGACTACGCGGCGACGCTCGCCCGGACGGCGACGGGCTAGTGGCTGCGTACGAGCGCTCGATCAACGCGTTCATCCGCGCGAAGCGCGTCATCCCGGGCGGGGTGAGCTCGCCGGTGCGCGCGTTCAAGGCAGTCGGCGGCTCTCCGCTGTTCGTGCGCAGCGCGCAGGGTGCGACGTTCCTCGATCTCGACGGGCGCGAATACATCGACTACGTCATGTCGTGGGGGCCGCTGATCTTGGGCCACGCCCCGTCGGCGGTCGTGCGCGCGATTCAAACTTCGGCAGCGCGCGGGACGTCGTATGGTATGCCGACCGAGCTCGAAAGCGAGCTCGCCGAGCTCGTCGTCTCGATGGTCCCCTCGGTCGAGCGCGTTCGTTTCGTCTCCAGCGGAACCGAGGCGACGATGGCGGCGCTGCGCTTGGCGCGCGGCTTTACCGGCCGCGCAAAGGTCGTGAAATTCGCCGGCTGTTATCACGGTCACGCCGACGCATTCTTGATCTCGGCGGGAAGCGGTGCGCTCACGAACGGCGTTCCGGACTCGCCGGGAGTCACCAAGGGAACGGCGGACGACACGATCGTCGTCGCCTACAACGATCTCGCGGCGGTCGAAGCCGCCTTCGCGGTCCCCGAGAACAAAGGGAAGATCGCCGCGATCGTCGTCGAGCCCTATGCAGGGAACATGGGGCTCGTCTTACCGAAGCCCGGTTTCCTCGCAGGCTTGCGCGAGATCGCGACGCGCGAAGGCGCGCTCTTGATCTTTGACGAGGTCATGACGGGTTTTCGCGTCGCGCGCGGCGGCGTGCAGGAGCGCGAAGGGATCCTCCCCGATCTCACGACGCTCGGGAAGATCATCGGCGGCGGACTTCCGGTCGGAGCGTTCGGTGGCCGCGGAGAGATCATGGCGCAGCTCTCGCCTGAAGGCCCCGTCTATCAAGCCGGGACGCTTTCCGGAAATCCGCTCGCGATGACCGCCGGAATCGCAACCCTGCGCAGTCTCAACGAAGAGCTGTACGCGGACCTCGACCGGCTAGCCGCGCGCTTGGTCGAAGGGCTCGCCCACGTCTTCACGCGCTATCGCGTGAAGCACCAGGTCGCTCGTGCCGGTTCGATGGTCGGCTTTTTCTTCACCGACGTCCCCGTCGTCGATCTCGCGACCGCAAAGACGTCAGACGTCTCCCTCTACGCGCGTTTCTTCCATCAAATGCTTGCCCGGGGCGTCTACTTCGCCCCCTCACAGTTCGAGGCGGGGTTTCTCTCCGCAGCGCACACCGAGGCGCACGTCGAAGCGACTTTGGCCGCCGCGGAGGGAGCGATGGACGAGTTGATGGTAGAGGCAGCCCGATGAGGATCGACGTCCCTTGCCGCTAGTTTGCCTGGGTCTCTCGCATCGCACCGCACCGGTCGAGGTGCGCGAGCATCACACATTCCCCAGCTCGACGATGACCGAGACGCTCGTCGCGCTGCGGGACTACGAAGCGGTTAACGAAGCCGCGATGCTCTCTACCTGCGGCAGGCTCGAGATCTACGCGCAGCTTTCCGACTATGAAGCCGGGATCGCCCAGCTCAAGCGCTTCGTCGGGAGCTTCCGGCACGCCGAAGTTCCGTACGACATCGAGTCCTACATGTATACGCGCCTCGGCGACGATGCGATCGAGCATCTGTTCCGCGTCGCGACCGGTTTGGATTCGATGTTGATCGGCGAAGCCGAGATCTTGGGGCAAGTCAAGGACGCGTACGTCCAAGCGCAACGCGCGCGCTCGGCCGGTAAGACGTTGCACAAACTCTTCCGCGAAGCGATCAACGCCGGAAAGGTCGCGCGCTCGCAGACGGGGATCGGCGACGAGTCGGTGAGCATCGCGACCGCCGCGATCCGGATGGCGGCGCAGCACGTCGGCCCGTTGCGCGGGAAGTCGGTTCTGGTCGTCGGCGCCGGGAAGATGGGCGCGACCGCGGCAAAGCGGCTGAAGCTGGAAGGCGCGAAGATCTCGATCCTCAACCGGTCGCAGCGGCGCGCCGAAGAGGTGGTGAGCTCGCTTGGGACCGGAAACGCCGGCGATCTCCCGCGGCTCGTCGAGTTTCTCGTCGATGCCGACGTCGTGATCACCTCGACCGGTGCGACGCACTTCCTGTTGGGTCCCGAGGACGTCGCAAACGCGATGGCCGTGCGGCCCGAGCGTCCGCTCTTCATCGTCGACATCGCGGTGCCGCGAGACGTCGATCCCGAAGTGCGAGCGCTGGCCGGCGTCGAGCTTGCCGACATCGACAAGCTCTCGGAAGCGATCGACGGGACGCTCGCGCAGCGGCGCGCCGCGATTCCGGCCGTCGAAGAGATCGTCGCCGAATACGTCGCGCGCTTCCGCGCCTGGTACCGCTTCCGAAACGCGACGCCGCTCATCGCTTCGCTGACGCAGAAAGCCGAAGCTATTCGCGAAGCCGAGCTCGAACGGCTCTTCGCCCGTTGTCCCGACCTCACCGAACGCGAGCGCATGCTCGTCACCGGAATGTCGATGACGATCATCTCGAAGCTGCTCCACGGGGCAATCGTCAAGATCCGCGACAAGGCGACCGCAGACGGCGGCGGCATCCTCGAACACGCACGCCTGCTCGAGGAGCTCTTCGAATTGCAAGCCGGCATCACTTCGAAGTAGTGCCGACCGGCCGGGTAGTCTTAGTCGGCGCGGGCCCGGGCGATCCCGGACTCCTGACGCTCAAGGGGAAGCGCGCGCTGGAGTCGGCCGACGCACTCGTCTACGATTATCTGGCGGCGGCTCCGATCGTCGCGCTCGCGCCTGCGGACTGCGAGCGCATCTACGTCGGGAAGCGAGCCGGGCACCACACGCTCGAACAAGACGAGATCTCGGCGCTGCTCGTCGAGCTGGCGCGCAAAGGGAAGCGCGTCGTCCGGCTCAAGGGAGGCGATCCATTCGTCTTCGGGCGCGGCGGCGAGGAGGCGCAAGCACTCCACGATGCCGGGATTCCGTTCGAGATCGTCCCCGGGATCACGTCGGGGATCGCGGCCCCGGCTTACGCGGGGATCCCGGTAACGCATCGCGACCACAACGTCGCCGTTACGTTCATCACCGGCCACGAGGATCCGAACAAAGCCTTCTCCAGTTTGGATTTCGAGAAGCTTGCCGACCCGCATCAGACGCTCGTCCTCTACATGGCGATGGGGAACTTACAATCGATTGCCGAGGCGCTGATCGCGCACGGCCGCGCGGGCTCGACGCCGGTTGCCGCGATCCGTGAGGGGACGAAGCCGTCGCAAGCGACACTGGTCGCGACGCTCGAGACGATTGCCTCCGAGGTCGAGCGGGCGCAGCTCCGTCCACCGGCGATCGTCGTCATCGGCGAGGTCGTCGCACTGCGCGAGCGGCTCGCGTGGTTCGAACGCTCGCCGCTGTTCGGGAAGCGCATCCTCATCACGCGCCCGGAAGCCGACGCGATTGCGTTTGCGGAGCGCTTGTGGGAGCTCGGCGCGGAGCCGGTTCTCGCGCCGCTCGTCCGAATCGCGCCGCCGGAAGACGCGCTTGCCGTACGGCGAGCGGTCGAAGCCGCGGCGAGTTTCGCGTGGATCGTCTTCTCGAGCCGGAACGGCGTCGACGCATTCTTCGCCGAGCTGCACGCGCTCGGGCGCGACGCGCGCGCGCTCGGCACGACGCGCGTCGCCGCGATCGGCCCGAAGACGGCGCAGCGGCTCGCGCAGCGCGGAATCCACGCGGATTTCGTCCCGGCGCGCTACGACAGCGAAGCGGTCGCGGACGGTCTTCTGCAGCGGAGCGCCGCCGGCGATGCGATCATGCTCTTTCGCGCGCGGGAAGCGCGCGACGTCGTCCCCGAGAGTCTGCGCGCCGCTGGTCGGACCGTCGACGTCGTCGCAGCGTATCGCGCGCTCCCGGCGGAGGTCGAAGGGCTGGCCGAGCTCGCGCGCGGCTGCGACGTCCTGACGTTCACCAGCGCCGGCACCGTCCGCAGCTTCGCCTCGCAAGTTCAGGACGCGCCGCGTCTCGCCCGCGGAAAACTCGTCGCGTGCATCGGACCGGTCACCGCCGACGCGGCGCGCGCGTGCGGCCTCGAGGTCGGCGTCGTCGCCGATGAGTTCACGATCGAAGGGCTCCTCGAGGCGTTGCTGGCGGTTCCGCTGCGCGCCTGAGCTCGGCGCTCACCCGCGGCGGGACCCGCGCCGCGTTCGCCGTCGGCGTGCTCACGATCCTCGGCGCGTTGCTCGGTTGGAGCTTCGCCGGGGTCGCGCTCGCGCTCGCAATCCTGTTCGCGTTCTTCATCCCGTCCCTCGCGCTCTCGCGACTCGGCGCCGCTCGAAAGCGCGGCGGTCCGCGCAACGCGGCGCAGGTAATGGCGAACGGTGGGATTGCGACCCTGTGCGCAGTGGCGGCGGGGCTGATCGCTCGCGGCGCAGAGGCGCCCGCGATCTGCTCCGCGTTGCTCTGGGCGTACGCCGGCGCTTATGCCGCGGCGACCGCCGATACGTGGGCGACGGAGATCGGGAGCGCGTTCGGCGGAACGCCGCGCTCGATCGTGACGCTGCAGCCGGTGCAGCCCGGGCTTTCCGGCGGGATCACGGCGCTCGGCACCGCTGCGACCGCCGCCGGCGCCTTGTGGATCGCGCTGGTCTGTGCGCTAGCGCTGCGAAGCTGGACGGCGCTCGTCGCCGTAACGCTGGCGGGGATCGCCGGATCGCTGGTCGATTCGCTCGCCGGCGCGACGGTGCAATCTCTGCGCGCGTGTCCCGCGTGCGGCGTCGCGACCGAGGACGCGATCCATAGCTGCGGGACGCCGGCCGATCGCGTCCGCGGTGCGCGTCTGGTCACGAACGATACGGTCAACGCGCTCTGCACGCTCGCCGGCGCGCTTACGGGCGGCGTCGCGTACTACGCGCTCGCCTTCGTTTCGCGACCGTAACGCTGCTCGAGGTACGGGATAATCTCGTCGTCGTCGTCGAGGATGACGTCGCCGTCGACGAGGACCGGTATCGATGTTTGTCCCGAGACGTCCGCGACCTCGCGGCGTAGCGCATGATCCCGCGGGACGTTCACATTCTTGTAGTCGAGGAGCAGATCGGTGAGCTTCTTGCGGACCCTCGCGCAGTACGGGCACCATTCGGCTTGATAGAGCACGATCTCGGTCGGTCTTCCCATGTCGGTCAAACGAAACCGCCGGAACCGACGGAGGTTGCGAACCCGGGGAATACAAAGAACTGCAGAGAGCGCACTGGGGGTCCGCACGATGATCACCGCCCTCGAGCCCCAGCCCTTCGAGAAGCGCGCGTTCCTGATTTCGCTCGCGCTCCATTGCTGCGGGCTCGCGTTGCTGGCGGCGCTCGTTCCGCTCGCCCAGGGAACCGTCGGCGGACGCGGGATGCACGACGCCGCATTTCGCTGCGCTCCCCCATGCGCCGAGGTCTTTGCCCTGCGAATCGAGCATCGTCCGCGCGCCGCCCCGTCTCGCGCCGCTCAGGCGGTCTCGGCGCTCCCCGCTCCTGACCGCACCGAGCCGCGGGTGGCGGAGAAGCCGGTCGCTCGACGCCCGCAGCGCACCATGGCATTCGTCGCCGCTCCGCACGCAGCGTCCGCGGGGATCGCGCGGATTCGGCGGACGATCGCCGCTCCGGCGCTCGTCGCCGACGCACGCGCCATCTCGGGAAGCGGCCAAGCCGGGACGACCGAGAACGTCACCGTCGCAACGCAGGCGACGCTCGAGCCCGTCGCCTCGCGCGTCCAACCGAACACGGCCGGCGCGAATCCGAGCGTCGGCGTCGAGACGGCGAGCGACGCGAGCTCGACGCGCGGGAACCTCGGCCCCGGAAATTGGGGCTCGCACAGCGATTCGCCGACGCTCCTCGACCGCGCGCTTTACGACGAAGTGGTCGCGACGATCGGCAGGCGCGGTACGGTCGTGATCTCGGTCGACGATCAAGGTCGCGCCACCGACGTTCGGTTCGCGGCCGCCGGGATAGATCCGGCGCTCCTCGACGCGTTGCGCAAACGCTTGCTCGCCGCGCGCTACGC
>JAFAMS010000157.1 GCA_019233165.1 Vulcanimicrobiota bacterium
TTGTTGGCAGCTACGAAGAGCACGCCGTTCGCGGGCGCTCCGAAGCCGAACCGCCAAAACGTGAGCCCGATCGGCCCCGGCGGGAACGGCGGCAGCACCGTCGACTGGAACATCGACTGACCTGACGGTGTCGTCAAGTTGGAGAGACCGGCAACGCTATTGCCGCGGACCCAAACTCCCGTCGCCGTTCCGGAGCAGCCGCTGCAGAGCTCGTCGGCGACGTAGACCGAACCGCCCCCGCCGTAGACGCCAAACTGCACGATCGCCGTGAAGACCGAGCCTGCATGCGTGTCGGTTCCGACCGGCATGAACGTGATCTGGTTGGTAGTAAAAGGTGTGGCGCCGCCGCTCGTGCTCACGTTCACGTTCGGCCCGTCAGCGACGTAGACCGAACCGATAACGGAGGGAATGCTCGCGATCGTGAGGCCCATCGGTCCGAGCGGGTTGACCGCCGCCGATGGATTCCCGGCTGGAAGGAGCGTCGTCGCGCCTTGCTGCGCCAGCGTCTGGACCTGCGGCTGAGTCGTGACCGGAAACGACGCGAGCGTCGATCCATTGTACGTGACGGTCACCGTCGCGCTCTGGAAAAACTCCTGATTTAAACCGTTGTACAGAACGACGAACTGTTGCCCGGCCGCGAGGTTCGAGCCGAGCACGATCGAGGCGCACAGTTGAACGGCGCTGCACCCCGGGCCACCGAGGAGCATCGGATTATTCGCAAGAGGTGCGCCGCCCGTAGGATTGACGAGCGCGAGCGAAAGGACCGGAAACAAGCGCGTAGAGGTGTTCTTTACAGCTACGGTAACCGGGACGTCCAAATTGTTGCAAGCGCCGACGCTCGTAATCGGATTGCAGCTCGCGCCGCTCGCCGGAACCGTTCCATTTGGCCCAGTAAGAACGAAGGAGAACGGAAGCCCGTACGTACCGGCGACGTCCATCTGGAACGACGTGATCCCGGGCGTCGTCGAGCTCAAGCTCGCGCCCGTGATCGTCTGCGTCGTGCCGACTTGGTAGCCCAGGTTCACCGGACCGACTGCGATCGCGCCACCCGGACTCACGGTGAACGGGTTGCCGGCGATGCCGGCCTGCAGCGTCAGCCACGTGCCGGTCCCGATCGTTCCGGCGACCGGAACCGTCGGCAGCGTCGCGGTTGTGATCGAGCCGGTGAGCGCGTACGCGCCGTTTGCGATCGCGGTCTGCAGCGCGGTGTTGACGATCGCAGGGAGCGTC
The DNA here is from genome assembly GCA_019233165.1 of Vulcanimicrobiota bacterium. GTDB lineage: Bacteria > Vulcanimicrobiota > Vulcanimicrobiia > Vulcanimicrobiales > Vulcanimicrobiaceae > JAFAMS01. The sequence continues at coordinate 1,231 of JAFAMS010000157.1, forward strand.
ATCGCCGGCGATGCCCCGCTCGCCTGCGCGCACGGCCCCGTGGAGGCTGCGACGACGACGTAATCGATCCCGACCGGCGCCGCGAACGGAATCGCCGTCGGGCCGAGGCCGCTGCCCGGAACCGGGACGCTGACGCAGGTCGCGACCGGGAAGTATTGCGAGCCGAGCGCGCTGAGTGGCGACTGTATCACGAAGACGGTGACGCTCGTCGCGGTCGCCGGGATCGTCTTGACGATTTTGCTGATGTCAAGCGTGTTGCGCGTTACGAGACTCTGCCCCGTGGCAGCGGCCGGAGCCGCACCACTCCCGGGCGAGACCGCTTTCGACATCACTGATTGCGACCCGCTGCCGGAGCAGCCGATGAAAAGCACCGCCATCGCGATAAGAGCGGACGAAAGACGCGCACGCTTCTTCATCATCGCATTTGGAGTTCCGACCAAGCGGGCGGACGCCCTCCGGGAGCTCGAGCGCAAAAACGAAGAGGGCCGGTCGAAACCGGCCCTCAGTTGTCCGCGAGATGGACGGTTTAGAGTGCGGTTCGGATCGCCGCTGTCCCGTTGTCTACGATGTAGAAGTAGCCCTTGAAGCTATCGTAGACGATCCCGGCCGGCGTGCTGAACGAGGCCACGTAGCTGCTCACGCCCGCAGCCTTCTGCGCTGCTGCAAGTGTGTTCGCATTCAGGCCAAGACCGCTGAAGAGCGTCCCCGCAGGAGGCGCTCCACCGGCGGCAGGCGTCACCGCGTTGCCGGCGTTGAACTGCAGCGGATAGGCTGCGATTCCAAGGCCTTGCCCGCCGCCCGAGACGTTGATCTGGCCGGCGAAGCCCATTGCGGTCCCCGTCGTCGGGTTGATCGACGCGACCGTTTGGTTCGTGTTGGTGACGTACAGCAGACCGTTACCGGTATCGTACGTGAGCCCGTTGCACGACGCAGCCGAGATCACGGTCGAGACCGTGTTGGTCCCCGAGAGCGAGATCTTCTTGACGACACCGTTTCCGACGTCGCAGAAGTACAGGTTCTTCGGCGCCACGACGCCCGCGTTGGGATCGTAGTCCAGCGTCATCGGGATGAACTTGTTCGCCCCGAAGTTGAACTGCGAGGCGATCCCCGCGCCGTTGACGTTCCCCTGCCCGATCACGCCGGCGATCCCGGTTCCCGCGAAGAGCGAGACCGAGGTTGCCGTCGTCGCCGTGGCGAGCAGAACCCTGTAGATCGAGTTATTTGCCGCAACGAAGATCACGCCGTTGGCGGGCGCGCCGCCGGCGACGGTCCAGTACGCGATCCCGATCGGTCCCGGCGGGAACGGCGGGAGCACGGTGGCCTGGAACATCGACTGTCCGGCGGGCGTGGTGAAGTTGGTCAGACCCGCCGCATTCGTAGCGCGCGAGTACAAACCGGTCTTCGTGTTCGAGCAGCCGATGCAGTTCGAGTCGGCGACGAACACGGTCCCCGGTGCCGCGTAGACTCCGCCGTCGGCGATCGCGGTCAGCACCGTCCCCGCCGGCGCCGGATCGGCGGCCGCAAACGTGATCTGATTTGTTCCGAACGGCGTCGCCGCGACGCCGCCGCTCCACCAGACGTTCGGACCGTCGGCGACGTAAACCGAGCCGCCGGCGGTCGTCGGATCGCCCGATTCGGTGATCCCGAGCGGACCCAGCGGATTGACTGCAGCCGACGGATTCCCCGCCGGAAGCACGAGGTTCGCACCTTGCTGCGCGAGCGTGACGACGCTCGTCTGCGAGGTGATCGGGAACGACGCGAGCGTCGCGCCGTTGTAGCTCACGCTGAGCGAACCTTTTTGGAACAGATCCTGATTGATGCCGCCGAAGAAGAACACGATGAACGAGCTGCCCGCGGGCGGTGCCGCGACGAGGGCAACGTTCACGCATGCCGTCCCGGCCGCGCATGGCGCACCGCCGGCGGTCCCTACCGGAGCGCCGATGAAGCCGCCGGTTGGACTCGCGAGGCCGAGGAACAAGATTCCGGGTGCCGCTCCGCCGCCGAAGGCCGTCGAGGACGACGTGTCGGTGAGCGTCAAGGTAACCGGCGCGTCGAAGCGGTTACACCCGCCGCCTGCACCCGTGAACGGATTGCACGTAGCGCCGCTCGCCGGAACCGTACCGCCCGCTCCGTTGAGCGAGAACGTGAACGGCAGGCCCATGACGACCGCGCCGGTCGGATCCATTGCGAACGCCGTGACGCCCGGCGTCGACGTGCTCAAGCTCGCGCCGCTCAGCGTTTGCGGTGCATTGAGCGGATAGCCGAGCGCGACCGCACCGGTCGCAATCGCACCGCCCGGATTCACGGTGAACGGATTCCCGGCGATGCCGAGGCCCGCCACCGTCGACCACGTCCCCGTGCCGATCGTGCCGGCAACCGAAACCGTCGGAAGCGTCGCCGCGGTGATCGAGCCGTTGAGCGCGTACGCACCGGCTGCGATCGCCGCTTGGACTTCAGTGTTCACGATTGCAGGCAGCGTCGTCGACGATGTCGCCTGCGCGCAGGGACCCGTCGAAGCCGCGAGCACGACGTAGTCGATCCCGACCGGCGCTGCGAACGGAATCGCAGCCGGACCGACGCCGCTCCCCGGAACCGGGATGCTCACGCACGTCGCGACCGGGAAGAACTGCGAGCTCTGCGGTCCCGAAGGCGATTGGATCACGAAGACCGTCACGGTCGTCGCCGTTGCCGGAATCGTCTTGATGATCTTCGAGATATCAAGCGTGTTCTTGACGATCAGGCTCTGCCCCGTGGCAGAGACGGGGGCCGGACCGCTCCCCGGCGACGCCGACTTGGGCATCACCGATTGCGTTCCGCCGCCGGAACAGCCGGCGAGAAGGGCTGTCATGCTCGCAAGCGCGAGCGCGTTCTTCATATAGTTCATCATTAGGTGATTGCCCCCGTGCCGCCCGCGTTG
>JAFAMS010000161.1 GCA_019233165.1 Vulcanimicrobiota bacterium
CGTTGCCTCGTCGGCGGTCATGTCGAGCAAGTCGTCCATCATCTGGAACGCGATCCCGTACTCCATTCCGAAGTCGTGGAGCGCTCGCGTCTCGGCCGACCCCGCTTTCCCACCGCCGACGAGGGCGCCGCACTCGGCCGAAGCGGCGAAGAGCGCCGCCGTTTTCTTCGCGACGATCTCGACGTAGCCGTCGTACCTCAAATCGAGGTTGCGCGTCGCGCGCAGCTGTAAGACCTCGCCGTCGCAGATCGCGGCGAGCGTCGCCGAGAGTATGTGCGGGATCGGCGCCGGATAGTTCGCCGTGACGTTCTTGAAGATCCACGCGAAGAGATAGTCGCCGGCGAGGACGCTGATGCGGTTCCCGAAGTCGACCGCGGTCGCGTTGACGCCGCGACGGGTTTGCGCGCCGTCGACGACGTCGTCGTGAATCAGCGTCGCGACGTGGATCAGCTCCATGTATGCCGCGAGCGCGAGGTGCTCGCCCGCGTCGCCGCCGGTCGCTTCCGCCGCGAGCAGCGCGATTCGCGGGCGCAAGCGCTTCCCGCCCGCGGCGAGCATCCGGCGAACCGCTTCGGTGATCAGTGGGTTGTCGGTCTCGAACCCGCTCCGGAAGAATCCCTCGACGAGTTTGGAGAAATCGCGTTGCTCGATCATGGCGCCGTTCCCACATGGATTGCGATCGAGCCTAAGGCGAGCGGGATCGCCTTTATGTCGACGAACCCCGCATCCGAAAACCGCCCCGCGAGCCCCGCCGCGTCCGGATAGTTCGTGAGCGACTGCGGCAGATACGAATAGGCGGCGCGCGAGCCGCCGACGAGCCCGCCGACGAGCGGGACGATCCGGTAGAAGTAGAGGTCGAAGGCGCGCTTGACGAGCCTGTTCTGCGCCTTCGAGACGTCGAGGTTGACGAAGCGCGCGCCCGGCCGCAGGACGCGGCGAATCTCGCGAAGGGTCGCGCCGATGTCGACGACGTTGCGCATCGAGAAACCCATCGTCGCACCGTCAAACGCGCGATCCTCGAAGGGAAGCGCCATCACGTCGGCTTCGAGGAACGCAGCGTGTCCCTCCCGGTCCTCGCGGACGGCGCGCGCGCGTGCGGCCGCAAGCATGGGCTCGCAGAAGTCGACCCCGGTGACGCGGAAGCTCGGATCGGTTCGCAGCAGATGAAATGCGAGATCGCCGGTTCCCGTACACAAATCGAGGATCGCGCCGCCCGGGGGCGCCGCGAGCGCGCGGACGGCGCGGCGCCGCCAGGTCTCGTCGACGCCGGCGGTGAGCACCTTGTTCGCCGCGTCGTATCGCGGCGCGATCGCCGCAAACATCTCGCGAACGTGAACCCCGCGTTGCATCAAAGCGAGAAAATCTCCCTGGCGTTGCGGCTCGTCGTCGCGATCAGCTCGACGCGATCGCAGACCAAGAGCTCGCAGAGACGATCGACGGTGTACGTCAGGAACGACGGCTCGTTCCGGTTGCCGCGCTCGGGGACGGGCGCGAGATACGGTGCGTCGGTCTCCAGGACGATCCGCTCCAGACCGACGGAGCGCACCGCTTCGCGCAACGTCTGCGCGGTCTTGAACGTGACGACGCCACCGATCCCGAGATAGAAGCCGAACTCATTCACGAGCGTTCGGGCTTCGCTGGGAGTCCCCGTGAAGCAGTGCACGATCCCTCGCATTCCGTCGAACTTGTTCGCGCGCAGCGTTTCGACGAACGTCTCGAACGCGTCGCGTTGGTGGAAGACGAGCGGCATGTCGCGCTCGCGCGCGAACGCGAGCTGCGCTTCGAGGACACGGACCTGCACGTCGCGCGGACTGTGATCGTAATAGAAATCGAGCCCGGTCTCGCCGATCGCGCGCGGCGGGAGCGGGACGCGCTCGAGCAGGCCGCCGAACGCCTCGGCGATCGAGGGCGGCGCATCCTTGGCCTCGTGCGGGTGAATCCCCAGCGTCCAAGCGAGGCCGGCGAGCTCGGCGAGCGCAAACGCCCGTTCACTGTCGTGAAAGTCGCACCCCACGGTGACGATCGTTTCTACCCCCGCCTCTTTGGCGCGTCCCAGAACCGCTTCACGGTCGTTTTCGAACGCGGGGTCGTGGACGTGCGCGTGCGTATCGATCACGCGCCCCGTCTACGCTCTGCAGAGCCAAATCCCCGCGAATTCCCAGGATTGGCTACCGGGGCGGCAGCCCTACGAAAGGCGAAACTACACGGGTTCCGATGATCTCCCCCTTCCCCGAGCGGCCCAAGCGCGGGCGCATTCTCGAAATCGCGGTTGTCATCTCGCTGGCAATTCATTTGTTGCTCGGCGGGTTTACGACGTTCCATCAACCGTGGCTTTCGAAGATCATGGCGAGGCTCGTCCCCCCGCCGAAGGAAGACAAACACAAGATGACCGCGCTTTCGACCGCGATCACGATCGAGAAGCGGACCAAGCCGCGCTACGTCCCACCGGTTCCGCCCCAACCGAAACGCGTTCCGGTCCCCCCGCAGCCGCGCGTCGTTCCGCACGTCGCCGTCGTCCCCAGGCAGCCGAAGCCGGTCGAAGTCCCGCGTCCGAAGCCGACTGAGATCGCGCGCATCGTTCCGCACGCGAAGCTCGTCCAACCCGCGCAGCCGGTCCCCAAGGGCGACGCCGTTGCGGAGAAAGCTCCGGTGCAAGTCGCGCACATCCGAGCGCCGCGAGCGAATCCGTCGCAGAAGATGAGCGAGCAGCAGCTCGCCGAGATGGAGCAGCACTTCGCGCAGACGATCGCGGTCGCGCGCGCGAACAACGATCCGACCCGCGTCCCTCCCGCGGCGCAGCCCGCGACGATGAAGCGCGCGCATCTCGACATCGCGGGGATCGACGACTTGATGCGGCGCGGCGAAGGTGTCCTGACGCCGCGCGATTGGTTCCGCGCGAATGTCGACGGCGACCGCAAAGGGACGTGCTACTACGTCGACTACCAGATCCAGTTCAGCGACGGTGCTTTCGATTCGGGGCCGGTCTATTGGCCGATCTGTTATCAAGCCCGGACTGACCCGTTTCTCAATCACTATCGCGGTTTTCCGCTACCCGGACCGCCGCCCGGATGGGAACCCAGCGCCGCGCAGCTCTCCGTGATCTCGGCGCATCCGCTGTTGCGGTTGTACTTTCCCGGCAAATTCCCCGACGCTGCGAACGGAAACTAGTTAGGCCGCTTCGATGCGCGGGAAGAGCGGCGCTTCGTCCGGACGCGTGACCGTCCCGGCACCGAGACGTCCCCAAACGAGCTCCTCGCTCCACGCTCCGTCGGGTTTTCCTTCGAGGCCGAGCTGCGACCAGATCGCCTCCGACTTCGCGGGCAAGAACGGATGCAGCAGCAGCGCGAGCCAACGGAGCCCTTCGCAGAGCTCGTAGAGGAGCGCGTCGAGCTCGACGTCGCGCCCTTCCTTAAAGAGAACCCACGGCTTGCGTTCTTCGACCGCGCCGTTGAGCGCCGCCACGAGCTCCCATATCCGATCCAGCGCGCTGCGAAAGTCGAGCTCGAAGACACGCGCGCGGACGTCGTCGCCGAGCGTGTCGAACCGCCGTGCGAGCGCGGAGTCGACCGGCTCGGGGACGATGCCGTTTCGGTACCGCGTCAGCATCGAGAGCGAACGCCGCACCAAATTTCCAAGATCGTTCCCCAGATCGCCGTTGTGCCGGTGCCGGAACTTCTCGCGCGAGATCGAGAAGTCGTTCCCGAACGGAGCTTCGCGCATCAAGAAATAGCGGATCGAATCGGCGCCCAGCTCGGCCGCGACCTCGAAGGGATCGATGACGTTCCCTTTGCTCTTGCTCATCTTCTCGCTGTCGACGGTGATCCACCCGTGCGCGAAGACGAGCTCCGGCTCCGGCAGCCCGAGCGCCCACAGCGTAGCCGGCCAAATGATCGTGTGGAAGCGCGCGATCTCGCGTCCGACGAGCTGGACGTTCGCCGGCCAAAACTTCTTGAATCGCGGACCGTCGTGCTCCCAATCCAGCGCGGTGATGTAGTTCAGAAGCGCATCGAGCCAAACGTACATGACGCCGCCGCCCGGGAGCGGGATCCCCCACGTCAGGTTCGCGCGCGAGATCGAGAGATCGTGAAGCCCCTCTTCGAGGAGCGCGACCATCTCGTTGTAGACGCGCACGGGCCGCACCCACGTCGGATGCTGCCTGAAATGCGCGAGCAGCCGGTCGCGGTAATGCGAGAGCCGGAAGAACCAGTTTTCCTCGGCGAGCCACTGCACTTCGCGCCGGCACTCCGGATTCGGGCAGCGTCCCTCGACGAGCTCCGACTCGAGCCAGAACGTCTCGTCGCTCGTGCAATACCAGCCTTCGTACGTTCCCAGATAGACGTCGCCGGAGGCCTTCAGCCGCTCGAAAACTTTCACGCAGGCTTCGACGTGCCTGGGCTCGGTCGTGCGAAT
>JAFAMS010000327.1 GCA_019233165.1 Vulcanimicrobiota bacterium
TTTGACGCTCTTGCGCGGAGAGCGAGCCGCGCGGAATCTTCAAATACTCGTACTCGGCCGGTTCGAGCAACGGATGCTCCTCGCCGAGCACGATGTAGTTCCGTTTGAGCAGGTGCTCGAGCGCCTCGCCGACGCCTTCCGCGACGACGCGCGGCTCGTTCGCCGATTCGACTTGCGTCACGAGCTCGGTCAGCTCCTCAAGGGCATGCTGCGTCGTCTCGTCGATCTTTTGAATCTCGTAAGCGTCGCTCGGCGTTCCCGTCTTGAGCAGACCCAGCTTGCGCGTCGCGGCGCGCATCTGCAACTGCTCGATTGCCAGCAGGCACCGCAGCCGGATCATCTCGAGCCGGCCTTCGGGGAGCTTCTTCGCCTTGGCGAAGATGTATTCGGGGACGGCGACCTTCCCGAAATCGTGAAGGACCGACGCGTAGCGGATCTCGCGGATATGATCCGGCGTGAACTTGAGCGTCGCCAGCGGACCGGCTTCGATCGTGTTCAACACCTCCGCCTGCGCCACCGTGAGCTCGGCGACGCGCCACGAGTGGCCCTGCGTTGCCGGATCCCGCGCTTCGATCGCCTTCACCGAGGCGGTGACGAACTGTTCGAACAGCTCTTGAATCGAATCGACGAGCTGCTTGTTGTCGAGCGCGACGCCCGCCTGGGATGCCAGCGAGAGAAGGACGTCCTCGTGATGCTCGGTGTACTCGCCGACGACGCTCTCCGTGTGCGCCGGCGACTGCAAGATCAGCTCGAACGCCGGCTTGTGATTGATCAGCTGAATGACGCCGACGATCTCGCCGAGGTAGTTTCGCATCGGGACGCACAAGACCGACTTCGTCCGATAGTTGTTCTTGGTGTCGAAGGTGTTGTTGAACCGGTACTCTCGCGTCTCGCCGATCTCGTAGGCGTCGGCGATCCTCAGCACCTCGCCGCTGATTGCGACGTAGCCCGAGATCGAAGCACGCGAGAGCGGGAGGAGTGCGCCGAGGTACGTTCCTTGATCGGTCGGCCCCGTTTGCGCGACCGCGAAGCGCAGTTTCTTCTCGCCGTCCTGCTCGGTGATCAGGAACAGGCTTCCGGAGTCGGAGTTCGTGAGCTCGCGGGCTTTGCGGACGATCAGTCGCTGCAGCGCCATGATGTCGCGCTCGGCGGAGAGCGCCACGCCGATCTCGAGCAGCTGCTCCGATTCTTCGACTTGCCGGCGCGACTGCCGTCGCAGCTCGAGCGTTCGTTCCGCGCTGCGCGCGGTCGCGAGCAGCGTGAGCGGATCGATCGGTCGCGTCACCCAGCCGCTGATCCTCGGGCTCGTCACGAGCCAAGCGGCGCCGTAATCGCCCGGCTCCGAGAGCACGATGACCGCCGCACCGGTCGCATCGAGCACCGCCAACGTTTTCTCGAGCGCTTCGCGATCGCCGAGATTGCGCAGCCGCTCGTAGTCGATCAGGTAAAGGACCGACCGATTCGCCGCGATCGTCGGCGCGAACGGCATCTCCGCGGGCCGGCATTCGATCGCGGCCGCTTCGAGGACGCTGCGCGCCTCGCCGAGCTCCATCCCGCGCGGGTAGATCAACAGGGTCGACGGCTCGTCTTTGACGACGGGCACCGCCCCTTCGAGAAGAGACATTGCTAGTTTCAACGTACCGGCTGCCCGCCCGGGTTGCCTGCTCCCAAGGGCCCGTCGTGCCGTCACGTCTTTTCGAGGTCGGCCCGCCCCGGGTGCGAAAGCCAGAACCGGTGGGCGCGGAGTTGAACGACGAGCTGATCGAGACGCGCGTGCGAGCGCTCGCCGAAGCGCTCGTGCAGAGCGGGCTCGAGCGTCTCCGCGTTGCCGAAGGCGAGCTCGAGATCGAACTGCGCCGAAGCGCCCCGTCGACCGTGCCGCCCGAACGGAGCGGGCGTTACGGCGAGCAGGCGAGCGCCGCGAGCAGCGAGGGCTCGGAAGCGAGCTACGACGTCGTTACCGCCGACGTCGTCGGGCGGATTCGGTTCTTGCGGCCGCCGGTCGTCGCCGGAACGGCGCTCGACTCCGACCGCGAGCTCGCTTTCGTCGAGGCGCTCGGGATCCGCAATCCGATCCGTTCTCGCGGCCCCGGTCGCGTCGCCGTCGTCTACGTCGAAGAAGGCCAAGCCGTCGACTACGGTGCGCCGCTCTTCGCAATCGACCGAGCCGGGGCACGATAGTGCCTATGTTCAAGAAGGTCGTTATTGCGAAC
>JAFAMS010000522.1 GCA_019233165.1 Vulcanimicrobiota bacterium
CCTCCGCGCGCGATGCGGTAAGAGAAGCGGACGTCGTCGTCACGATGCTCCCCGACAATCCGTCGGTCGAGTCGACGCTGCTCGGCGACGGCGGCGCGATTGCCGCGGCGAAGCGCGGGACGCTCTTCATCGACTCGAGCACGGTGACGCCGTCGACGTCACGCGCCTGCGACGCCGCCGCGAAGGCGAAGGGCATGCGCTTCCTCGATGCGCCTGTGACCGGGAGCAAGAACGAAGCCGCGACCGCGAAGCTCGTCTTCATCGTCGGCGGCGAACGAAGCGACTACGATGCGGCCGCGCCGATCCTCGATGCGATGGGACAGAAGCGCTTCTACTGCGGCCCCAGCGGGAACGGCGCGACGCTCAAGCTCGTGAACAACGCGATCTCGGCGACGTTCGTGACCGCGATGGCGGAGAGCGCGCTCGTCGTCAAATCGGCCGGACTCGATCCCAAGGTGGCGACCGAGTTTCTCACCGAGTTCGGCGCATTCGCCTCGCGGCTCGCGCGCGCGAAACTCCCGAAGATGCTCGGCGACGATTTTTCCGAGCAATTCCAACTGCGCCTGATGGCGAAAGACGTGCGTTACTTCTTGAAGCTCGCCCAAGAGTTCGGCCGCCCTGCGCCGGCGATCGGCCTTACCGGCCAGCTGTTCGCGGCGGCGCTGCAAGCCGGCTGGGGGGCCGACGACATGTCGGCGATCCACGGCTACCTCGGGAACGAGAAGCCGAAGGGGTAACCGCGGCCCGGGGGTTGTGCATCGAACGTATGTTCGATATCATGACCGCCCATGCGCCAGCCGACCGCATACGCCGAGCTCCACTGCTGGTCGAACTTCACGTTCCTCGAGGGCGGCTCGCATCCCGAGGAGCTGGTCGAACGGGGGCTCGCGCTCGGCCTCGGAGGGCTCGCCCTCACCGACCGTGACGGGCTCTACGGCGCCGTCCGGTTCGCAAAATACGCGCAGGGGACGAAGCTGCCGGCGCTCGTCGGCACCGAGCTGACTCTGGCGGAAGACGGCGACGACCCGCCGCCCGGCTCGAAGACGGCGCGGCCGGCGCACGAGATGCCAACCCGCTCGCCCCGCCTCGTCCTGCTCGTCGAGGACGAACGCGGCTACGCGAACCTCGCCGAGGCGATCTCGACCGCGCAGCTCCGCGGCCGCAAACGCGACGCGCGACTTCGCCTCGCCGATCTGGAGGGGAAGACGCAGGGGCTGATCGCACTTTCGGGCGGCCCGAACGGTCTGTGCGAGCGCGCGCTCGCCGCCGGCGACGAACGCGGCGCGCTCGAGATCGGCGGGCGATTGCGCGAGCTCTTCCCGCGCGCGTTCTATTGCGAGCTGCAGCACCATCTCCGCCCCGAAGACGGCGTCCTCGCGGAAGCGACGATCGCGCTCGCGCGCAAGCTCGGCGTCCCGTACGTCGCGACCAACGGCGTCGCGTACGCGCGCAAAGAAGACGCGCTCCTCGCCGACGTCCTGGTCTGCGTCAAATACAAGAAGTCGCTGGAGAGTGCCGGGACGCTGCTGCGGCCGAATCACGAACATTACTTGAAGAGCCCGCCGCAGATGGCGCGGATCTTCAGCGCGTATCCCGAGGCGATTCGCGCGACCCTCGCGATCGCCGAGCGCTGCGCGTTCCGGCTCACGAAGCTCGCCGGGCAGTTCCCGCTCTTTCCCGTCCCGCCCGAAGAAGGCTCGCCGCAGCAATACCTGCGGACGCTCGTCTATCGCGGCGCGGCGAAACGCTACGGGACGCCGCTCGATGCGAAGGTCGAGCGACAGCTCGAGTACGAGCTCGGGATGATCGCACGGCTGAATCTCGCGGGCTACTTCCTCATCGTGTGGGACATCGTCCGCGCGGCCGACGAGCTCGGCGTCCTCTGCCAAGGCCGCGGCTCGGCGGCAAACTCGGCGGTGTGCTACGCGCTCGGGATCACCGCCGTCGATCCGGTCGGGATGGAGCTGCTCTTCGAGCGCTTTTTGAGCGAAGAACGCGGCGAGGTCCCCGACATCGACATCGACTTCGCGCACCAGGATCGCGAAAAGGTGATCCAATACGTCTACGAGCGCTACGGGCGGGCGCACGCGGCGATGACCGCCGAGGTGATCACCTATCACGCGCGTTCGGCGATTCGCGATCTCGGCAAAGCGCTCGGACTCTCGCTCGCACAAGTCGATCGCGTCGCGCGCGAATACGACGCGCAGGAATCGCTCGCCGCCGCGACCGGTGCGAGCGACGACAGCGCCGCCGCGCTGCCGGATGCGGTCCTGCGCCGCCGCGACCTCGACGCGGCGAGCAACGTGCGCGCCTCGCGCGGGTACTTTCCGCCGGGATTCGGCCGCGTCGAAGAAAGCGGCGCCGAGCCCAGCCCGAGCGCGCCGATCGGCGGCGAGCTCGGCGCGCGCCTCTTGCACTTCTGCCGCCGGATCGACGGTTTTCCGCGCCACATGGGGATCCACTCCGGCGGGATGGTGGTCACGCGCGATCCGCTCGTCCGCGTCGCGCCGGTCGAGTGGGCGACGATGCGCGACCGCACGATCGTGCAGTGGGACAAAGACGACCTGCAAGATCTCGGGCTGATCAAGATCGATCTGCTCGGCCTCGGGATGCTCTCGCTCTTGCGCGACGCGTTCGCGCTCTATCGCAGCGTCTATCCGGAGCGCCCGCCGCTCTCGCTCGCAACGATCCCGGCCGACGATCGGGCGACCTACGCGATGATGCAGCGCGCCGATACGATCGGCGTCTTCCAAATCGAGTCTCGCGCACAGCAGTCGATGCTCCCGCGGCTGAAACCGGTTCGTTTTTACGACGTCGTCATTCAAGTCGCGATCATCCGGCCTGGCCCGATCCAAGGCGAGATGATCCATCCGTTCTTGCGGCGGCGCAACGGGCAAGAACCGGTGACGTATCCGCACCCCAAGCTCGAGCCGATCTTGAAAAGGACGCTCGGCGTCCCGCTCTTCCAAGAGCAAGGGATGCGGATGGCGATCGAAGCCGCGGGGTTCACGCCCGGCCAAGCGGACCAGCTGCGGCGCGCGATGGGACACAAGCGCTCGCATCAGCGGATGGCCGAGAT
>JAFAMS010000014.1 GCA_019233165.1 Vulcanimicrobiota bacterium
GGTGAACCCCGAGCGTCGCTGCGGTCGCAATCAAAATGAACCAAAAGCTCAGACCGGCGACGACGATCCCGAGGGCTGCGTCGAGCTCGACGAGCGGAAGCCGCTTGACCGGCGGCCTTTCTTCGCTCAGCTCGATCGTCTCCCAGACGTACGCATAGGCCGTCAGCGTCGTACCCAACAGCGCGAGCGCGCCGGCGACGACCTCCTTGCTGAAGTCGAGATGCGGAACGAACGAAGCGTGCAGCACCGCGCTCCAATCGGGATGCGCCATGAACGCCGCGGCGACGTACGTCAGAAACAGTAAGGCGGAATAACGCAGAACGCGCTCGATCTGATGATATTTCCCGAAGAGCAACATCGCCACGGTCAAGGCGCCGAGCGGGACCAGCCACGTGCGGTACTCGACTCCGGTGAGAAGCCCGAGCGCGGCGCCGCCGCCTTCGAGATCGGCCGCGAGCGTCAAGACGTTCACGACGAGCAACGAGCCCAGCGCCGCAAACGCCCATAGCGGTCCGAATCGAGTTCGGATGCAGTCCTCGAGACCGCGCTTGGAGACGGTTCCGATTTGTGCGGCGATCGACTGGATCACGATCAGCATCGGGATGACGAGCAGAACGAGCCACGAAAGCGCGTAGACGGTCGTCGAGCCGACGACGGCGAGCGTCGCGACGGTCGTCGGATCGTTGTCGGACGCTCCCGCGACGAGACCGGCGCCGAACGACTCCTTTTCGGCGCGCCCTGTGCGGCGTGGCACTAGTGCCGGCCTTTGAACGGATGCTCGGCGGCGTCTCGGATCTCGTCGAAGCCCGGTCCCTCGAAGTGGAGCGGCGTCTCGCTCGGAACGCACAGCATGTTGGTCGCGACGACGTTGGGGAACAGATTCTCGGTTCGCTTTCGGAAATTTTCCGCGTTGAACAACGGCGCCAGGTGCCAGAAAAGGCGATAGCGCTTCGACTGCACGTGAGCGATGAGCTCGGCCGAGCGTTCGACGCGGTCGTTCTCCACGTACAACACCGGACGAAAGCGCTCGATCAGCGCTTCGGCACCGCGCAGGACGTCGAGCTCCATCCCCTCGACGTCGATCTTCACCAGATCTGCGCGCGGGAGGGAACGGTAGTCGTCGAGCGTGACCCGCGGAACCGGACTCCCCTCGTCGAACGCGGACACCTCGAAGCCCCCGTAGTTGGCTTCGACGCCATAGTCGAGCTCGGGGATCAGGACGGTTCCCGAAGTCGCCCCGAGGGCGGCGTGGACGCACTCCACGTTCGCCAGACCGTTTTGCGCGACGTTCTCGCACAACATCGAATAGATCGCTCGCTGCGGCTCGAACGCGAAAACGCGTCCCGAGGTACCGACGTGATGCGCCAGCGCTACCGTGTGGTCGCCGACGTTCGCGCCTGCGTCGAAAACATAGCTGCCCGGTTCGCAGAGCTGACGAAGCAGCTGGAGCTCGATCTCGTGCGCTTCGCCGTAGTATTCGAGCGCGCGGCCGATATAGATATCATTCGGATTGTACACGAAACGCCCGTAGCGCGTCGTCGTCGTCGACCGGTTATCGCCCACGTGACCCGGGGTACCACTCGAAGGACCGCCATGCCCAAACTCCCATTCGCATTCACGTTCTTAGCCGTTTCGGCGATCGTCCTCTCTTTGGGCGGATGCGTGCAGAGCCAATACGTCCCCGCCGTAGGCTTCGTTTCGCCGACGCCGATCCTGGTGACGCCGACGCCCAGCCCGCCGCCGCCCGGCGCGCCGCCGATCCTGCTGAACCCGAATTCGCTCACGTTGAGCGTCACCGGCGCGCAGCCACCGTTCGCGAGCACGAGCACGGTGACGGTCAGTCAACCGACGGCGAATCAGCCGCCGTTCGTCATCGTCTCGCAATCGACGTGCTTGACCGGCAACAATCTCGTCATCGTCTCATCGTCGTCGGCCGGTGCGACGAGCGTTTACCAGATGCGGGCGACGACCGTCGGACAATGCGTCCTCGTCTTCGGCGGAATCGGCGGCGTAACGAACTCGCTTCCGGTTACGGTCAACCAGTAAGGGTCAGTTCAGGACGATTACGTCCTTTCCCAGCTCGTCGAACATGAAGCGCGTCGAGAACCGCTCTTCTTTCTTGCCGTCGTTGATCTTCGAGTGGATCGTGAGGCGATGCATGTTGCGCCCCCGCCACGGCGCCAGGCCGCCGTATTCGAACTGAACGAGCGGCGTCGCTTTTTCGTCGAACGGCGCCAGCCGCCCACGTTTGACGAGCTCTTGGAAGAGCCGTTTCTGAAACGCCATCGGGATCAGCCGGGCGACGTCGTCCTGTTTGATCTGTTTGGCAGCGGCGAGCTCTTGCTGAGCCTTGTTCTCGACCTCGACTTGGTCGCCGCTCGTAAAGCGGACGACGGCGTCCCAGTCGTCGGCGGCGATTCCCACGAACTTCAAGCCGTACATCTGGACGGGCTTCCCGCCGTGGTTGACCTCGTTGTGCCAAATCGGCGCGCAACGCATGCTGACGATGCGCGTGTCGAGGGTCGCGCGGACGTTGAACTGCTTCTCCGGGACCTCCTCTTGCGTGAGGATGCACATCCCCTCGTCGCTCAAGTCGACGCCGATCGCGGGACGCCACGTTTCCCCGTCCGTCGTATACGCGGCCTTATAAGCCTTCTTCGTACGCTGGTGCTGGCGGCGGTTGTCGGAACGCCCGCCGAACCAGCCCATAAGGTCGCTTAGCAAACTCGGACCCCCCGGGGCGATTCCGTAGGGTACGACTCGACGGCACCCGATTCCGCCGCACGGGTCCTGGATGGAATCTGGAGCACAGGGAATAAGCCCGTTGCATGAGAGCTATTACCGTTTGCGCCGCCGCGCTCGTGCTCGCGGCCGCTCCCGCGCAGGCACAGATGCCGCCCGAAACGCCTCCGACCGTCACGCTCCCCGCAACGCCGGCGACGGCGCTCGCCGGGACGCTCACCTCGGTCGGTTCGGGTCGCGCCGTCCTCCAAACCGAAGACGGGACCAGCGTGACGCTGCGCGTCTCGCGCGGAACCCTGCTCGTCGATCCGAGTCCGCAGGCGCTCGCCGCGGGGATGCGCGTCTTCGTTCACGGTTTCGCGCACGCCGACGGAGTCGTCGACGCGCAGGAGATCGACGTCCTCGTTCCGCCGAATTTGATGCTGCGCTAGCCGCTCGCGCGGCGCCCGCGTGCGCTCGCCTGCGCGTGGGTATATACGTAGACAGATGTCGATTTGCGGCGGTTTGACCGCCCCCGTCTTGATTGCGGCCCTCGGCGCTTCGAGCCTCGCTAGCGTGCCGCTCTTCGCAAGCATCCGCTCAGAACCGTCGCAGCTCCAAGGCTATTCGGCTCCGGTTCACGCCGACGTCACCTTGCACAAGCTCTTTCGTTTTCGATTCGGTCTGGACGGGACGATTTCGTACAAGCACCCCGACCGGCTGGACCTGACGATGAATCGCGTTCCCCCGAAGTATCAACGACTCTTCGCCGATCTGGGGACGCCACGGACCTGGCCGGCGACCTATAACTTGCAGGTCACCGGCTCGCACCTAGCCGCCGGCCGCGTCGTCTACGAGCTGGCGGGGACTCCGCGACGGCCTTCCGACGTCGACCACATGACCGCCGAAGTCTCGGATCTCAGCACGCCCGTGCGCGCCGAATGGTACTTGCACGATGGCGGAACCATCGCGATGACGATCGAGTCGCAATCGGTCGGCGACTACATCGTGCCGCAGCACGAGCAGGCCGACATCGACGTCGACGGCTTCAAGGTGCATTGCGACATGAGCTTCGGGCCGTACCGGCTCGACGAACGCAACGTCGCCGAAAGCAAGAGCGCGCTCTAGAACAGATTCCAGAGGAACTGGTTGTAGACTTCGTGATGGTACTGCACTTCTTGCGGTTTCACGAAGGTACCGAGCAGGCGCGGACAACGGTCGGCGGAGGCTTGCTTCAGGTCGGCGTAGCGTGATTTCACCGTTTCGCCCAGCAGGGTCGTCGTCCACGATGCGTTCTTGAAGTTCGCGAGCGCATCGTAGATGTTGTCGGGAAGGTACCGCTGCGCTTGCCGCAGGTTCTTGATCTTGGCGATGCTGCCTTCGAGCCCCGTGCGGAAGACCGCGAGCATCACCATGTAGGGATTCGCATCGGGCGCGACCGAGCGAACTTCGACGCGCGAGCTCCGCTCGTTTCCGAAAGGAACGCGCACCATCGAACCCCGATCGATCGGCGACGCCATGATCTGATTCGGCGCTTCGAAGTGGGGATCCAGACGGCGATACGCGTTGACGCTGGCGTTGAGCATCAGGCAGATGTCGTCGCCGTGCGAGAGGATCCGGTCGACGAACTCCCAGGCGAACTTGCTGAGGCGTTCCTCGCCGCGAGGATCCCAGAACAGGTTCTTTCCGTTCTTGCTCACCGAGACGTTGGTGTGCATCCCGCTCCCGTTGACGCCGACGACCGGCTTCGGGAGAAACGAGGCCGTCATCCCCATCCTCGTCGCGACTTGGCGGCAGATCAGCTTGTAGAGCTGGATCGTGTCCGCGGCGGCGACGACCTCGCCGTAGCTGTAGTTGATCTCGAACTGCGAAGGTGCGACCTCGGGATGGTCCT
>JAFAMS010000404.1 GCA_019233165.1 Vulcanimicrobiota bacterium
GGGATTGACGCGGTCTTGAGCGTGAAGACGATTGCGTCGTTTCGAAGCAACCCGTCGCGGCAATGGCCTGCCCTCTCGGAAGTCCCGGCGGTTCGATGGACTCCGCGAGAAGTAGACGTCGCGATCGAGTACGCGATCACGAGTTGCGGATCGCACGGGGGAATCGTATCGGACAAGCTCGAGCGCCGCTACGATCCGATGAGCATGCGCGAAAGCGACTCGCAACGTGAAGCCGACGCCGTCGTCCTGACCGCGCAAGCGATGGCGAACTCGGTCGGCGAACGCTGGGTGCGCTTGACCGGAAAATAGCGGGAGGGCGCCGCCTTACTCAGCGACGCCCTCTTGCCTCCGGCTCGACCGGGACGCGACGAGGAGGTTAGCGCCCGATGAGCCCGCTCGTCAGCGCGATATCGAACGTTCCCATGCCGGTCGTGTAATCGAAGCCTGGGAGTGCCGTGTAGGCTCCGTTGGCACCGGTTAGGATGTCGTGATATCCGCCGATCGTCTGTGTGGGCGGGGGACCGTTGCTCGATGCGGTTGCGTTCGGATTGAGCGCGTAGATGCGGTAGAACGCGCGCCCGCCGAATCCGAGCGTGTTGTTGTGCGCCGTCTGCAAGCGCGCGAAGGTTCCCATCGCGAGCGGCGACGACAAGCTCGTTCCGCCGATTCCGCAGGGCGAGCTGCCGCATGCAGCGAGCGCGGGATTCGAGTAGACCATGAACGGCGAGGTGTTCGGATCGGCGTCCATCGCCACGTCCGGGATTCCGCGCAGTGCGAGCTCGGCGGGCGGCGGGCTTACCGGCTGCACGCTCTGCATCCACGGTTGCGAGTTCTCGAATTGGCTGAGTCCGCCGCCGCCCGCGTTCCAGGCTGCTTCGCCGAGATACGAACCGTCGGGATTTGCCGTCAAGCTCGTTCCGCCGACGGCGACGACCCACGGAGACGATGCGGGATAGGCGGCCATCGGCAAGCCCGAACCCGGGACGCCGTTCGTGCCGACGAGCGCGCACGCCGAGCCGGTGTCGCCGGTCGAGGCGAACATCGTTTGGCCTTGCGCGGCCGCTTGCATGAACGCGTTGTCGTCAACCTTCA
This sequence comes from Vulcanimicrobiota bacterium, assembly GCA_019233165.1. Lineage (GTDB taxonomy): Bacteria > Vulcanimicrobiota > Vulcanimicrobiia > Vulcanimicrobiales > Vulcanimicrobiaceae > JAFAMS01. Next base: position 1,093 of record JAFAMS010000404.1, read on the forward strand.
TCGCGCCGTCGAGGTATGCCTGATATTCGCACTCGCCGAACGAGGAGTTCCCGAGCTTGGCGAGATTGTCGCCGGCCCAGTGCTCGTAGTCGTTGGCGATATCGGAATCGGTCAACGACGTCGTGGCGTAGAAGTAGAGCGTCTTTACGGTCCCGGCGATTCCGGTCGAACTCTGCGAATCGAGCTCCCACTCGTCGAGCCCCGCGACGTCGCTGGACGGAAGTCCGACCGTGACGACGTTGACCGGAACCTTAGGCGTTCCGAGCGTCGTCTCGGCGTAGGCGAGATCGCTCACCGCTTGGGAAACGTTGCCTTCCGAGATTACCGCGACCGTCGTGTTCGATCCGGTCGGGGTCGAGCCGGCGTCGTAGTATTGTTGGATCTCGGCGGGCCCGTAGTTGCGCAAGCACGGGGCGCCGGCCGGCGTCGAGGAGCCGGTGAAGTAGCACTGCGAGATCTTGGGGCTTAGCGCCATCCTCGCGGCGTTGTTGAGGCCGAGGACGGCGACGACGATACCGCCGAGCGATTGCGGAACCAGCGCCGGCGTGACGTTCGCGAAGCGGCCGCCGCCGAAGTCGTCGAGCTTGGTGTTGAACGCCGCTTGGAGCTGCGCGACCGTCCCGTCGGCACTCACGAGTTGATTGTTGGAGGTGACGCTGACGTTCGTGAGCCCTTGGGTTTTCAGGTAGGTCGTCACCGCGCTCACGTCGGTTTGCGTCGGCGCGTACTGCCCCATGAACTGCGCTGTCGAGATCGTCGTCCCCGAGGCGATCAGGCTTTGCAACTGCGAGACATTGTGCAATCCGAGTCCGAGACGGACGGTGAGCGTTTTGCTCGACGCGAGCGGACCGGAGTCCGAGGCCCCCGAGATCGAGATCGCCTGCGTCGCGGTCGCGGCCCAGCCGGCAGGGATCGATTGCGAGGTACGCGTCGCCGCGCTCATCTGCGCCGCCGATCCCGGAACCGGTGGCAGCGAGGAGGTGCCATGGCCGGAGCAGCCCGCGAGCAGGGCGGCTGCGGTGGTCGTAATGAGTACTTTACGCATCGTCATCCTCCTCACTGAATCGCCGCGACGGTCTTGCCGACGTCGAAGCTGCCCATACCGGTGGTGTAGTCGAAGCGCGGCAGCGCGGTGTACCCGCCGTTCGAGCCCGACAGAATGTCGTGGAATCCGCCGACGAGCTGCGTCGGCGGCGGACCGCCCGACGTCTCGGAAGGACTCGGGTTACTTGCGTAGATCCGGTAGAGCTTGATCGGAGCGAATCCGAGCGCGTTACCGTGCGCGCTTTGCAACCGGGCCCAAACGCCGGCCGCGAGCGGTGAGGCGAGGCTCGTTCCGCCGGTAATGCACGGCGTGCACGAACCGTTGACGGCGGGAGTCGACGTGTAGAGCAGCGCGCCGGTTTCGAGCGCAGCGTCCATTGCGACGTCGGGTAGTCCGCGGAAGCTAAGACCGGCTGGGGTCGTTCCGACCGGCTGCGTGGGGCTTTCCCAGTACGGCGAGTACTCGAATTGGCTCAGTCCGCCGCCGCCGGCTTCCCAGGCCGATTCTCCGAGATAACTTCCGTCGGGATTGCTGAAGAGATCGGTTCCGCCGACGGCGACGACGTATGGCGAGACGGCGGGCCATTCGGCGAACGGAAGCCCACCCGGAGCGCCGTTCGGCGGTACGCCTGCGACGCCGCAGTACGCGCCGGTATCGCCGGTCGAGACAAACATCGTTTGGCCCTGCGCGGCGGCTTCGACGAGGATCTCGTCGGCAACGAGCATCGCGCCGTCGAGATACGGGAACGCCTCGCAACCCCCGAACGACGAGTTCGCGATCTTCGCCTTCTTGTCGGTTGCCCAGCGGCTGTAGCCGAGGACGATATCGGAATCCGAGAGCGACGGGAAATTGTAGAGGTAGAGCTGGCGGAGCTGGCCGGCCATCCCGGACGAATAGGTCATGTCGAGCGTCCACTCGTCGTTCCCCGATGTGTCGGCGCCCTGTGCCCCGACGTGAACGATCGTTACGGGGACTTGCGGCAGATTGAATTTTTGCTCGTTCGTTCGGAAATCGGCGATCGAGGTCGCGAGCTGGCCTTCCGTCATGATCGCGATCGCGGTGTTGCTGCCGGTCGGGGTCCCGACGGCGTCGTACGCGAGCTGAAACGAACCCGGATCGTAATTACGCGGGCAAAGCCCCTCGACGTTCGCGGTGCACGGCGTCGGGTTCGGCGGCGCAGCCTGTTTGCGCGGGTTCGTCCGTGCGACTTGGGCGTTGTTGAGACCGAGCACGGCGACGACGCTCGAGCCGAGCGCCTGCGGGACGAACGCGGGCGCGGTGTTCGCGTACACGTTCAGGCCGTTCTGACTGAAGCCGTGCAGCGTCGTGTTGAACGCTTTTTGCGCGATCGCGGCAGTGCCGTCCGCGCTGATCAAAACATTGTTGGGCTCGACTTGGATGTTGGTGAAGCCTTGCGACTGCAAGTACGCCGTCGCTTGCGCCACGGTGTCCGAAGTTGGACCGTACGTGGCGGTAAAGGTGCCGGGATCGATCTCGCCGCCGCCCTGAAGCGACTGCGTGAGCTGGCTCATGTTCCGAAGCGCGAGTCCGAGACGGATCGTCAGCGGTTGGCTCGGCGAAAGCGGGCCGAGGTCCGATGCGTTCGCGAGGGTAAGCGCCTGTGTCGCCGTCGTCGCCCAGCCTGCGGGGGCGGCCGGTAGCGTGGCGGCGCGACGCGTTACGGTCTGCGTTTGTGCGGCAGTCTGGGTCGCCGATCCCTGATTGGAGACCGGCGGAATCGACGAAAGGGCCGAGTGGCCCGAGCACGCCGCCAGCACGCTGAGGCCCAGCGCGGCGGCTGCAAGTCTGAACATAGGTCGATACCTCCTCCGGTATCGAGCCTATGAAGGCTACGGGCGCGCCACTATACCGAAAACTACGTAGGAGCCGCTTCGCGGCGCGTCCCTACAGCCCGCCGACCCCTTGCAGCGCGCCGAGACCAACGTTCAAATCGAAGCCGCCCGCGGGAACGTCGCGGAACGATGTGGGATGCGCGTAAGCGAGCGCAGCGGAGCCTCCGTTGCCGGCGAGCGCATAGGCTGCGGCGACGAGCGGTGCGCCGACGCTGGTCCCGCCGGCGACGAGCCATCCACCCGCCTCGGCGTCGAACATCGCGACCCCGGTCTGAGGATCCGCGACGACCGAAAAGTCGACCGTCGCCCGCTTGCCGGAACATCCGGCGTCGGGCTGCCACGCCGGGCGCGCGCCGTACGCGCTGCACCCGCGGCCGGCATATTTCCACGGTACGTCGTTCCAGGCGCCGTTATGGCTGAGCGTCGTCCCGCCGACCGCGACGACGGAAGAAGAAGCGGCAGGGTATGACGGCGCGCCGGTGTCGCCGCTGCTCGCGGTGATCGGCACCCCCGGGTGCCGATAGTGCGCGTCTTCGTTCCGCTCGGTCGACCACTCGGGGGCGTAGTAGCTGTTGCTGACCGCTCTGGCGCCGAGCGCTACCGCGATATCGACGCCGGTCCCGAGATCGTCGAGCGACGCCGAGTCCGTCTCGACCAACAGGATCGAACAGTTTGGACAGGCCGCGGAGACCATGTCGAGGTCGAGCGCGATCTCCTCGCCCCATCCGACGTTCGCAGCGGGGAGCTGACTCGAGCTTCCGCGCTCGTTCACTTTGCGAAAACAGCCGTTTGCAGTCGTGCACGACGGAAGACCGAACGCAGCGCGATAGACGCCGAGATCGGCTTCGGCGTTCGGATTGTCGTAGGCGTCGACGATTGCGACGAGTTGCCCCGGACGAGTCGACGGGAGCGCGTAGGCGCTTTGTAGATCGGCGGGATGCCAACCCGGGATGCTCGCCGCCGGCGTATTCGGATCGCTCTGCGGCTGCACGTTGACGTTGATCGCGATCGTGCAGCTCGCACTTCCGGGCTGCTGCGAGAGCGTGCACGCATAGGTCGCTCCGGGAAGTCCGGTCGCGGATTCGCCGGGAAGTCCGGTTGCAGATTCGCCGGGGAGTCCCGTCGCGGATTCGCCGGGAAGACCCGTCGCCGACTCCCCCGGCGTTGCGTCGGTCTGTGCCGAACGGGTCGTGGAAAGCACGGAAGACGGGAGCGCGGGAGCGGAGGTTCCGCGCGGTGACGAACACGCGGCCAAAGCGAGCGCAACCGAAGCGGCGATAAGCCGCAGCGCGATGCGTGTCACGAAAACCACCCCGCGCCGGTCGCGATCGCTACCGCTTCGCGGCGGCCGTTGCAGCTCAGCTTGGTGCAGATCGAGCGAATGTGAGTGTCCACGGTACGAGGGCTCCGTTCCGTCCGCTCCGCGATTTGTTTCGTGCTCGCTCCTCGCTCTAGGAGCTCGAGGATTTCCCGTTCGGCTGGGGTGAGTGAGGCGAAGCCCGCTTCGCCGTCGCGTCGAAACGAAAGCGTCGCGAGAAGACGCGCGATGCCGCCGAACTGCTCGGCCCGCAGCTGCTCGACCGCTGCATCGAACTCCGTCCGATTTTGTTGTTGCCCGACGGCGAGGCGGCTAACCACTCGCAGGGCGTGCGCGAGCGCACGAACGCGGCGCGAGGAGCCTTGGGCGCGTTCGGCCTGCCCCAGGCGCCGGTTGGCGGCGGCGACGCGCCCAAGGAGCAGCTCGCTCAGGGCGACGAGCAAGTGGGCGCGCGCCCAGCGCGCAGTGGGCGCAGGCGCGCCGGAAGCGTCCAGCGCGGCGGTCGCCGTAGCGATCGCGCGATCCGCAGCCTCGTCTAAGTGCGCAGCGGCTGCGTAGAGCGCAACCTCGGCCGCGCGCGCCGCGCGGCGTTCGAGACCGGTTTGGCGATCGATCGTCCCTTCCAAAAGCTCGAAGGCGCGCGCAAAATCGCCGGACCAGGCGACGCGCAACGCTTGTGCGGGAAGAAGCGCCTCGGCGCGCGCGCGTTCGGGGAGCGCGTGGCTTTGGCGGACGATCGCATCGAGGCGCTCGAGCGCAGCCTCGTCGCCGCGCTCCGCTTCCAGTCCGTAGGAGGCGATCAGGCCGAAGGCCCGCGCTTGCTCGCTCGCACCTTTGCCGGCGCACTCGAGCAGCTTGTCGAGGATCGCCAAGCATGCAACGGGGTCGTCGGTTTCGTCGTACGTGATCGTGTACAGGATGCTGTACGCGCGGGCGGCGACGTCGTAGAGGTTGCGCGCGAGCGCGAGGTCGACGGCGATCCGCGCGAACCGCAGCGCTTGCAGGCGAGCGTCGAATTGATGCACGAAGGCGGCCTGTTGATACAGACGCGCCCGAACGTCGTCGTCGGTCCCCGGCTCCATCTGTTCGATCGCGCGCGAGATCGCCATGACCGCGCCGTCGATGCGTCCGGCGCGCGCGTACGCCGTCGCGAGCGTCCCCAAAAGCGGAAGACGCAGCTTGCGCTCGATCGTCTCGTCGAACGCGAACGGCTCGACGAGCTCGATGCAGTCGCGCTCGGCGCGGACCAGCTCGATGGCGAGCCGGTGTACGAGCGCGATGCGCAGCGGCGTGGACTCGGCGCGCTCGATCGCGGCGCGCAACCGCGGTTGCGCGACGTCGAAGTGTCCGCGGCTCGCCTCCAACAATGCCTGCGCGCCGAGAACCGACGCGTTTTCGCGAACCGGAAGATCGGAGATCGCTTGGAGCGCCTGATCGAGCAGCTCGGCGCCTCCGCGCTCGAAGAGGCGGATCCCGTGCTGCTCGATGATCCGCACGATGTTCTCCGCATCCGCGGCTCTCGTGAAGAGCCGCAGCGCTTCGGCGATCGCGCCTTGTTCCTCGCGAAGCCGCGCTGCGGTCGCGACGGCCTCGTTCCACGTATTCTTTCCGGCGCGCGTGAGCTCGGTCTCGAGGAAATCGCGGAAGAGGTCGTGATACCGGTAGACGCCGGGTGCGACTTCGGCAAGGAAGGTGACGCTGCGCCGCAGCTCGTCCAAGAACGCGTCGCCGGCGCCCAACTTCGATGCGGTCGCCGCGTCGAAGCTGAAGAAGACCGAGCTGCGCAAAACGAAGCTGCGCTGCGCCGCACTGAGGCTCCCGAAAACCTGCTCGGCGAGATAACGGTATACCATCTCGCGGGTCCCGAGCGAAGCACTTCGTAAGTCGGCTGCTTGCGTCCGCGTTCGGAGCGCGATCGAAAGCGCGACTGCCCAGCCGTCCGTGAGCTCGCGGAGCGCCTCGATATCGGGCGGTGCAACCTCGCTCGCCGCGATCTGCGCGGCGGCCAGCGCCTCGGTCGGCGTGAAACGCAGCTCGTCGAGCCCAACCGGCAAATCGGTGCGACCGTATGCCAGCCACGAAGCTACAGGGAGCCCGGCGTCGGACCGGGTGGCGAGGATCCAATGGATGCGGTCGTGTGTCCGTTCGATGAGCTCGACCAGAAACGCGACAGTCGTGGGATCGGCAAAGGCGTGATGGAGGTCGTCGATGACGATCGTGCACGCAACGCGCCGAAGATGCTCGACGAACCAGTTGCAAACGGTGAGCGCGGGATACGCCGTCCCAAGGACGCTCTTTTCCAGCGCGGGAAACGCGGCCGCCGCGCCGGGAACGAGCGGTTCGAGCGCCCGGCTGAAGTGGTTGGCAAATGCGAGCAACGTCGAGTCCTCGCGGCGGACGTCGAACGTAACCGCGTCGAGACGCGAGGTCGCCAGAAAATCGCGAAGGGCTACGCTCTTGCCGA
>JAFAMS010000490.1 GCA_019233165.1 Vulcanimicrobiota bacterium
AGTTGGTTGTTTGATGCTAATCCCCAGCTCCCGCAGTGACTTTTCGGGGACGCTTGCCGGGGCATCCATCATGAGGTCGCGGGCTTGTTGGTTTTTCGGGAACGCGATCACGTCGCGGATGCTCGGCTCGCCGCAGGCGATCATCGCGATGCGGTCGATCCCGAGTGCCATCCCGCCGTGCGGCGGCGCGCCGAAGTCGAGCGCGCGAATGAAGAAGCCGAAACGGTCCTCGACTTCCGCGTCGGAGAGGCCGAGCATCCTGAAGATCTTGCGCTGCAAGCTCGGGTCGTGGTTCCGGATCGAGCCGCTTCCGAGCTCGTAGCCGTTGAGGACCATGTCGTAGTGCTGCGCGCGCATCGCGAGCGGATCGGTCTCGATCAAATGCTCCTGACCGGGTGCCGGCGCGGTGAACGGATGGTGCGCCGGCGCGATCTCGCCCGTTTCCGGGTCGCGCTCGCACCACGGGAAATCGAGGACCCAGCAAAACGCGAACTTCCCTTCTTCGCGCGCGCCGATCCGGTCGCCGATCTCGTTGCGCAGCCGCCCGGCGACCAGCCGCGCCTCTTCGGCGTTCGCATCGCCGACGAGCAGGACCGCATCGCCGGGCTCGGCGCCGACCCTGCGCCCGAGATCGGCGGCGAGCTCCGGGGTCATGAAGCGCTGAATCGACGAGCGCGTTTCGGCGCCTAGCGCGACCCACACGAGGCCTTTTGCGCCAAGCGTCTTCGCCGTTTCGACGAGGGCGTCGAAGTCGCGGCGCGAGAGCGCGCCGCCGCCGGGATAGCGCAGCGCGATCACCGTCGCCGAGCGGAAGATCGCGAACTCCGAGGTCGCGAACGCTTCGCTTGCGTCGGCGAGCTCGAGGCCGAAGCGCAAGTCGGGCTTGTCGCTGCCGAATCGGCGGATCGCTTCTTCGTGCTTCAGGCGCACGAACGGCGGCAGCTCGATTCCGAGCGCGTGCTTCCACGTGTAATGCATCGAGGCTTCCATCGTTTCGATCACGTCTTCTTCGCCGACGAACGACATCTCCACGTCGAGCTGCGTGAACTCCGGCTGCCGGTCGGCGCGCAGATCTTCGTCGCGCATGCAGCGCGCGATCTGCATGTAACGTCCGACGCCGCCGATCATCAAGATCTGCTTGAGCATCTGCGGCGACTGCGGAAGCGCGTAGAACTCGCCGTGCGAGAGGCGACTCGGGACGAGATAGTCGCGTGCGCCCTCGGGCGTCGCCTTGATCAGTATCGGCGTCTCGACGTCGAGGAACCCGCGCTCGTCGAAGAAATCGCGAATCGCCTTGACGATCCGGTGCCGGACCGTCAGGTTGCGCTGCATTCGCGGCCGGCGCAGGTCGAGGTAGCGATACTTGAGCGTCAGGTTTTCGTCGACGCGCTCGTCCGAGGTGATCGGGAACGGAGGCGTTTCCGCGCGCGACCACACGTGCAGCTCGGCAACCGGAAGCTCGACGGCGCCCGTCGCGAGCTTCGGATTCTCCGTTCCCGCCGGGCGCGCTCGAACGGTCCCGCGCACCCGCACGACGTCTTCGCTGCGCAACGACTCGGCGAGGGCGAACGTCGTCGCGTCCTGCGGGTCGAAGACGGTCTGCGCGATCCCGTCGCGGTCGCGCAGGTCGATGAAGATCAGCCCGCCGTGATCGCGGCGGTGATGCACCCAACCGTTCAGCTCGACCGCGTGGCCGACGTCCTCGGCACGCAACGCGCCGCACGAAACTCGTTTGAAGCTACTCATGTAGTGCTGCTTTTATTCCTGATACGTAGTGATATTGGTACGCGATCGTGCGCGCCAACGCCGAGCGCCCGGCCGAGCGGTCGAGCCACGAGACGACGGAGGGCGTGCGCGAGAGCAAGCTGTGGATGCCCAGCGAGACCGGCGTCATCCCGAGCCGCAACTTGATGTCGAAGTCGCGGTGCTTGCGGTAGAACCGCACGGTCGAGCGGCCGGCGAGCTCCATCTTCGCCTTCTGATCGACGAAGCCGATGTCTTGCAGATGGTAGTTCACCGCCTGCGGCTCGTAGACAATCGGGATCCCGGCGCGCTGCAGGCGATAGCCGAGCTCGAGATCCTCGTGTCCGTAGCCGGTGAACTCTTCATCGAAGCCGCCGACGAGCTGCAAGTCCTCCCGCGAGACCGAAGCGTTCCCGGTGAGAAAGTACAGCCACCCCAGGCGCTTTCGCGAAGGCGGATGGAGCGGCTCGCGAAGCGCGGGGTCGCGGCTCTTGGCGAGATAGTCCTCGTAACTCTTGGCCTGCACTTCGAGGCCGACGACCGCGCAGCGGCGGCCTGCGTCATGCGCGCGAAGGTGAACGGCAAGAAGGTCCTCCGACGCGATGATGTCGCTGTCGTTGAAGACGACGAGGCGACCGCGCGCGGCGGCGATTCCTGCGTTTCGAGCGGCGGCCCGCCCCGAATACGCGCCTGGGAGATGCCGAACCATCGAATGCTCGCGCGCGACTCCCGCAAGATACTCGGCGGTCCCGTCGGTCGAATTCGAATCGCAGACGAGCAGCTCGTAGCGCTCCGCCGCCAACCCTTGCCGCAAGAGCGACGGGATCGTCAACCGCAGCTCGGCGAGGCGGTTGTAGGTCGGAATGACGACGGAGAGTTCGATCATGGCAGCAAGAGACGGCGGACGCCGTCGACGATTTCGCTCCGCTCCTCGGCAAGCGCAGCCGGCTCTTCGCTCGCCGGCTTGCGCACCAGCGCATAAGGGACGCCCCACGGCGACCACTCTTGGGAGTTGAGGCGAAAGTAGCGGTGTTCGAAAAGCACGACCGTCGGCCTGCGCATCGCGCTTGCGACGTGAGTCGCACCGGTATCGACGGTCACGACGCAAGCGCTCTTCTCGAACACGGCCGCCCAAGTCGAGAACGGAAGCCCGCCGGCGACGAGGTCGGCCGCTCCGGATTCCGCGAGCGAAGCGGCGACGCCATTCATCTCCTCGCCGTAGGTGACGACGATCGGTCGCCGGAGAACGCGCAGCTCCGACAGCAGCGCGATCAAACTTTCCAGCGTACTCCCTTCGCGCATCCAGCGCTGGGCGACGTGAACGACGATCCCGCCGGCGGGGACGTCGCGCGCGGCTTCGCGATCGCCGTCGCCGAGCCGTACCACGAGATCGTACACGAGCTTCGTAGCACCGGCGCGCTCCGCGAGCGCGAGCACCTGTAAGACTTCGTGCCGCACCGGGTACGGCTCGCGCCGCTCGGCGAGCCGAGGATCGGCTTCGGAAATCAAAAGGTCGGTTAGGTCGCGGCGTGCTGCGATGCGCGCGACCAAGCGCGAGAGATAGGTATAGCCGATACGGCGCGGCGCGCGGGTCGCCCCGACGAGCCGAATGTCGGTCGTCCGCGGCGCCAGCGCGATCGCGATGTCGACTTCCCCGCGAAAGCGCGCGCCGAATGCGCGCGGGTCGATCCCATCGGGGAGCGTCTCGATCGAATCGAGATCCGGATTCCGTTCGACGACGACTTTGTTGTACGCCGAGCAGACCAGCCTGATCTGCGCGTTGGGAAACGACCGGCGCAGCGACGCGATCGCAGGCGTCGAAAGGATGAGGTCGCCGACGCGGTCAGTGCGGGAGAGCAGAATCCGCACGGTCGAGCTCGTCGAAGTAAGCGTCGTTCGCGGCGTTCGTCAGCCGCAACGCGCGCGCCGCGCGATGCAGCGAACGCTGGAAGGGATTGTCGCCGGTCGCGAGCGCGACGCGCCAACCCGGGTGCTTGCGTCCCAAGATGCGCGCGGTCCGCGCTTGCGCGCGCTTCTGGCGAGCGAGCGCGTCGGGATCGACTGCGCCCGCAGACTTCGGTTTGTAGTGGAAGGCGACCGCGCGGCGGTTGAAGACGGCGCGCGTCCCCGCCGCGCGCAGCCGCAAGCCGAGCTCGATGTCCTCCCAACCGTACTCCGAAAACGTCTCGTCGAACCAGCCGACCTCGTCGAGCTTGCGCCGGGAAACCGATACGTTGCTCGTCCAGAACCAGTTCGCGCTATAGTTGCGTAGCGACCAGATCGGCGGAGGTAGGTGGTCGAACGATTCGACCTCGATCACCGCGCCTCGCACGACGAGGTCCCGGTCGCGTTCGGCGGCGCGCAAATGCTCGCCGACGAAGTTCGGCATCGGCAGGACGTCGTCGTCGATGAAGACGATGCGCTCGCCGCGCGAGGCCGCAATCCCGGCGTTTCTCCCCCGCGCCAACCCGGCATTGGCCTGGGTGATCGCCGTGAACGAGCAGGTTGCGCGGCGCTGCAACGCCTCGATGACCTCGGCGGTCCTATCGGTCGAGCCGTCGTTGACGAGGACGACCTCGTAACGCTCGGCCGGCACGTCTTGCTCGAAACAAGCCTCCAGGACGCGAGGCAAGAGGTGCGCTCGGTTATACGTGCACAGCTGGATCGTTGCGGCGAAAGGCACGCCGGAGCGTTCGGGAAGGATGAAGCTTTACCATGGAACGCACGCTTACTCGCGGCACCGCTCTCGTACTCTTCGGCGCCGGCGCCGTCGCCGCTGCGTTGCCCGCGCGGGCCGCGGCATCGCTTCGAGTCGGGATGATTCCGGACGCCGGCGCGACGCAGGTTTCGATCGACGAGAAGGCGCCGCTTCGCGACTATCTCAGCGCGAAAATCGGACGCCCGGTCGAGCTCGTCATCCCCACGAACTACAACGCGACGGTCGAAGCGCTCGGCAACGGTTCGCTCGACTTTGCGTATCTGGGGGGGCTGACGTATCTGAAGGCGCGTCAGGCGTACGGTGTGATGCCGCTCGTGCAGCGAATCAGCGACCGGCAATTCCACTCGTTGTTCATCACCCAAACGGGGTCGGGAATCGAGAAACTGACCGACCTGCGCGGGAAGCGTTTTGCCTTCGGCGACGTTGCTTCGACGAGCGGACACTTGATGCCCGACTACGCCTTGCGTGGAGCGGGGATCGACCCGGACAAGGATATGACCGTGCGCTACACGGGAAACCATCCGGCGACCGCAAAGGCGGTCGAGTCCGGTACGGTCGATGCAGGCGCGCTCGACGAAAGCGTGTTCAAGGCATTGCTCGACGGCGGTCAGATCGACAAGACGAAAGTTCGAGTCTTCTTCACGACCCCGCCGTTCGTAGACTACGTGTGGGCGGCGCGCAAGGACGTGCCGGCTGCGGATCAAACCGCGCTCGCGAACGCCTTCCTCGCCCTCAAGTCGCCGGCCGACGACAAGATCTTGACGATCCTCCGCGGCACGTCGTTCGTGCGCGCCGACGATGCCGAGTACGCTACGCTCAGGAAGATCGCACTGCAGCTCAAGCTGTTGTGATCGTCCTCGACGAGGTCGTCGTCCGCTATCCCGGCGCGCAGCGGCCTGCCGTCGACGGAGCGAGCCTGCTCGTCAAAACGGGTGAATCGGTCGCGCTGGTGGGACCGAGCGGGAGCGGGAAGACGACGCTCTTGCGCGCGATCAATCGGCTCGTCCCGATAACCTCGGGGACGATCCTCGTCGACGGCGTCGCGGTCGAGAGCCTGCAGGACAAGGCCCTTCGCGCGCTGCGAACGCGCCTGGCGATGATCGCGCAGCATCACGATCTCGTCGACCGTTTGCGCGTCCATCAGAACGTAATGGCGGGCGCGCTGGGACGTTGGAGCAGCTTGCACGCGCTCCGGTACCTCGCATTTCCGTTGCGCGGCGAGCTCGACGAGGCCCGCAACGCGCTCGCGCGCGTCGGAATCGCCGAGAAATTGCGCGCTCCGACGTCCGCGCTCTCGGGCGGCGAACGGCAGCGCGTCGCGATCGCGCGGGCGCTGGTGCAGCAGCCGCACGCGATCCTCGCCGACGAGCCGATCGCTTCGCTCGATCCCGAGCTCGCCGAGCAGATCGTCGCGTTGCTCACGACGCTTGCGAAGGAGAGCGGGATCGCTCTGATCTGCTCGCTGCACCAAGTGCAGTTCGCGGACCGGTATTTCGATCAGATCGTGCGGCTCGAGGGCGGCCGCTTGGAGCGGCTCAAGAGCAGCGTCGCGTGACGCAGCTCTCGCCGCACTTCTTCGGCTCGCTCCTCGTCCCGGTCGGGCAGACGATCGGCATGGCATGCGCGGGGATGCTCCTCGCGCTCGTCATCGGGATTCCGCTCGCGATTGCGGTCGCGACTCGCGCACCGGGAGCGCGCGCGATCGCCGCCGGGCTCTCGGCGCTCCGCGCGATCCCAGATCTCACGCTCGCAATCCTCGCGGTCGTCCTGCTCGGTCTCGGACCGGCCGCGGGGATCGCCGCGCTCGCGGTGTTCTACACCGCGATGGTCGGAAAAGTGAGCGCCGAGCTGCTGCTCGCGGCCCCGGTTCCGCCGGTCGACGCCCTTCGCGCGACGGGGAGCGGACGCGTCGGTTTGGCCACGTTCGGACTGATCCCGGCGATGCTCCCCGATCTGCTCTCGTTCGGAATGTACGCCTTCGAGTGCGCGATGCGTGCCTCGATCATCGTCGGCGCCGTCGGTGCCGGAGGGATCGGGACCGAGCTGGTCGGCGCGATCAACGCGCTCGACTACGCGCGCGCCGCGGCGATCATCGTCGTCCTGGTCGCTTTGATCGCGGCGGTCGACACGTTCGGGATCGCGGTCCGGCGCTATCCGCGCACGGGTTTCGTCCTGCTCGCGATCGGCGTTCTCACGCTTTGGATCGACCGCCCGCAGCTTTTCGCTCTGAGTCATGCGTTCGTGACCTTCGCAAAGATGCTTCCGCCGCAGCTCTCGCTCCCCGAGCTTGGCGCGCTCCCGCGGTTGCTCTGGGAGACCGCAGCGATCGCGGTCGTCGGCACGGCGCTCGGCGCGTTGCTCGGCTTCGCGTTCGGTCTCGTCTGCGCTCGAAACATCGTCCCGTTCGCCGTGGTCGCGCTCGTCCGCCGCGTCCTCGACACCGCCCGCGCGATCCCGGAAGTGGTGTGGGGATTGATCCTCGTCGTCAGCGTCGGGATCGGACCGCTCGCGGGGATCCTTGCGCTCGGATTGCATTCGGGCGGGGTGCTCGGAAAACTCTATGCCGAAGCGTTCGAAAACGTCGATCGCCCGCCCGTTTTGTCGATCGCCGCGACCGGTGCCTCGAAGCTTTCAACCGTCGGATTCGCGATCGTCCCGCTCGCATGGCGAACGCTCGGCGTTCACACGCTCTTCCGCCTGGAATGGAACGTGCGCGCCGCCGCCGTCGTCGGGATGATCGGCGCCGGCGGGATCGGTCAAGCGCTCTTCCTCTCGCAGCAGCTCTTCTTCTACAAAGCGATGGCCGCGTACGTGCTCATCACGTGGGCGATCGTCCTCGCATTCGACGCCTTCGGCGAGCGCGCGCGCGCCGCGCGGCTCAGCGCGGAAGGCGGTCGACCGCGGCGAAGATCGGGGCGAACTCGAGCGCGCTCACGCACGCGAAGTTCGGACAGGTCTCTTTGCGATGGTTCGGCGGGCACGGGTAGGTTCCGCGAACGACCGCCGTTCGAGGGCCGAGCGGCGCCCAGCGCCTCGGCTCGTCGGAGCGGAGCGCGAAAATCCCGACGGTCGGCGTCCCGGTCGATGCCGCCAAATGCATCGGCCCGCTATCCATCGCGACGACGAACCTCGCCCGTTCCGCGAGCGCCGTAAAGCTGCGCAGCGAGGTCCCGCCGGCGAGATCGATCGCCGTGGGCTCGGTCTCGTGCGCGAAAAGCCGTTCGACGAAGGGACGATCCTGCGGCGAGCCGGTGACGAAGAGCGGCAGGGCGTAGCGCTCGACGAGGGCGCGCGCGAGTCGCGCAAACGGCTCCGCAGGCCAACGCTGCGGATTCGCGATCCCGCGGGTCGGATGGAGGATCGCAAACGGTCCGCCACCGTCCACGCCGGCTTGCGCGAGAATCCGGTCGGCTTCGGCGCGATCGGCCTCCGCCAGCGCGACGCGCGGCTGCGTATCCTCCGTCTCGCAGCCTAGCGCGCGCGCGTAGTCGAGCAAGATCTGCGTCCAGTGGGTCTCGCGATCGCCGAGCTCGCTGCGGACGCGGATGCGTTCGGTGAACAAGAACGAGTAGAGCCGGCGCGATTGTCCGACGCGGATCGGGATCCCGGCCCGCAGCGGCAGGAGCGCATTTTCGAGCGTCGCCCAGGTGCACACCGCCGCATCGTAGCGCGCTGTGCGCAACGTTTCGGGATCGGCTTCGTCCAGGACCGCGGCGATATCGGGATTCCCTTGGAGGATCGAGCGGTGCGACGGCAATGCAAGCACGTCGACCGTTGCGTAGCCTTCGCGCAGCGCGCGCGCGACGATCGACGCCATGAAGGCATCGCCGACCCCGCCTCCGGCTGCGATTAAGAGCGCGCGCACAACTCTCGCGCCGCCGAGACAACCGGCGCGTCGCGGTCGGCGACGAGGAGCGCGCTCCGCGACGCCCACGGCGCCCAGCGCCGCATCTGCGCGCGAAGATGCGCGCCTGCCGGAAAGAGATCGACGCACGGCGTCCCCGTCATCCCGGCGACGTGCGCGGCGCCGCCGTCGGGCGTGACGAGGACGCGCGCCGCGGCGATCGTGCGCTTCCAGGCCCGCATCTCGTCTTCACTCGCAAACCCGGTCCGGTCGTTCGCGCCCAGCCGTTGCACCGGAAGCACCTCGACGAGGGCCGCTTCGAGTCGCGCTAAGACTGCGCGTTCGATCCCGGCGGCATCCCATTTGGGGCCGAGCTGCAGTGCGAGATACTCACCGCGCTCCGTCTCGCCACCTCCGCCCACCACGAGCGGCCGCAGACGCGCGAGATCGCGAGTCGGCGTCCGTTCGTCGAACAGCCGGCCGCCGAGCCGAAAGAGCGTCTCCACCTCGTGTTCGGTGTGGCGCGAAAGCGATGCGGGACGGACGATTGCGCGGTCGAGGAAGCGCCGAGCGCGCAAGCTCTTGAGCGGCTTCTCCCAACCGTTGACGAAGCCGACGCGCCGCGGTGCGCAGCCGGCTGCAAGCGCGTAGGCGTCCGGTTCCTCCGAAGCGATCAACGCGAGCTCGTAGCCGATTCGGCGGGCGGACGCGATCGTCGCCGAGACGTCTTCGCGGGCGTGGCCGTGCGCCGGCCACGGATTGCGCCGCAAGACGTGCGTCCATTCGAACGCCGTCTCGCTGAAAATCGCCGCGTTCGCCTGTGAAAGCGCGACGCCTAGCTCGTGACCGGCTGCTCGCAGCGCGGCGACGAGCGGCGCGCACGCAAGCGCGTCGCCGATCCCGTCAAGCCGGACGAGAAGGATCCGCATCGAGCTCCCGAGCGAGACGCTGCGTGTAGAGGCCGTCGAGCAGCCGCGCCCTCGCGTACGTTCCGAGCGCTTTGGGGACACGCGAGCTGCTCGCGAGCCCCGCGTACAGCGGGAGCAGCGGCGCCGTCAGTTTCGCCCGCAGCAAGTTGAGCCCGTACGCGCCGGTCGCGAGTTTCGTCCGCAGCGTCGGTTTCTTGCGGACGAACCGCGCGGCCATCTGCGCTTTTTCCAGCGTCTTGCGGATCGAAACGTCGAGTGTCTCGATTGCCGGCGGCTTGATGTGATAGAGGTACGCGTCCCACGCAAAAAAGCGTTCGACGCCGGACTCGCGCAGCCGCAAACCGAGCTCCGTGTCCTCCCAGCCGTACAGATCGAACGATTCATCGAAACCGCCGACCGCTTCGAGCGCGCGCTTTGGGATCGAGACGTTGCACGTCACGAAGAACGCGTTCGAGAAATTCTGCGGTCCCGGTCGCGGCCGCTCCTCGTACGAAGCGACGTTCACGATCGGTCCCGAGACGGCGCGAAACGCGGCGCTTTCGTGCGCGCGGGCGTGCGCCGCGAGAAACCCTGCGGGGAGCCACACGTCGTCGTCGACGAACGCGATCAGCTCGCCGCTCGCGGCGGCGATTCCCGCGTTGCGGGCGAGCGCGCGGTTTGCGTTCCCGGCGTCGATCCTCTGCAAGGCGAAGGGAACTCGGCGCCGCGCCGCCTCTACGACGGCCGGCGTCGCGTCGGTCGAGCCGTTGTCCGCGACGATGACTTCGAACGGCGGCGCGTCGCGCTGCCCGGCGAACGCATCGAGCGCGCGCTCGACGAACGCCGCGCGATCCTTCGTCGCGATGACGACCGAGATCCGGCTCATGCCGCGAGCGCGTCGGCCATGCGTTGCGACGCGCCGACGTGCGCGCCGTAAATCGCACGCAGCTCGACGGAGCTTCTCTGCCGCCACGCATCGTCGGCGTAGCGTTCGAACAACTTTTGCGCGACGAAGCCTGGAGTCAACGTCCCCCAAAGCTCGGGGACCAGCTCCCGGTCGACGTCGACGTTCGGCTGCGCGAAATACTTGAAGCGCCGCGAGAAACGCAGCGCCAGCTCGCGCTTGATCGGGATCCCGACGAGCGGGATCCGTTCGACGTATTGCAGCGGCCCGGTGATCACCGCCGCTTCAGGCGCGTTGAAGGGAACCGTTACGATCGTCGGAACGCCGAGCGCCGCCAGCTCGATCGTCTTCGTCCCGGGGATCGTCACCACCAAGCGCGCGGATGCGGCGGCGCGCAGCGCATGGTAGACCGCCGGAAACTCCTGACTCCCGTCTTGGCTGGCGATGAAGATCGCCCCATCGCGCACCGCGACGCTTCCGCGCGCTCCGTAGGCGAGCGGCGTCCCGCCGCGCTGCAGCGCGCGCGCGAGCTCTTCGACCGTCGTAAACGGTGAGATTCCGAAGAGGATCGGGATCGACGGCTCGAGCCGTCGCAGACGCAGCGCGACTTGCAGGTAGAAGGGTACGAGATTCGCGATCTCGGCTTTGCGCGAGCCGGGCATGATCAAGACCGCATCGGCGGCAAAGCGCTCGACGGGCTCGTTCGGCGTTTGCGCCTCGCGCAACGCGCCGTCGATCGCAAGATTCCCGACGACCTGAATTCGATCGGGCGGCGTCTTCCAGCCGAGCAGCTGCGCGCGGTTCGGCTCGTCGACCGCGAAGACGCGCGCGAATCGCTTGCGATAGCGCGCCCGCGAGAACTTGTACGAGGTCGCCTCGCCGCCGAGGCGCGCGTGAAGCCGGGCGACGTGCATGAGATCGCCGCCCAGATATTGGACGCGATCGACGGACTCCGGCGCGCCTGCGATCGTTCCGCCGAGCGCGAATCGGACGTACTCGCGGCTGGTGAACGCGCGAAGCCGCGGGAACTCGGCGCGGGCGACCTCGGGCTCTCGTCCGGTCGCAAAGTCGTCGGGGACGAAGAACACGCTCGCATCGAGCGCCGGGACGCGCGCATAGAGCGCGAACAGCAGCGGCCGCAGCCAGCCCGCGTATTCGCCCGGCCCGTTGACGGTGAACGCGATCTTCACGCCGGGGGGACGCGGTCGGCGCGAAGGGCGATGCGCGCGGCGAGATCGGTCGTGCTCTTCCCGGCCTCGTGCGGAGCGAGGACGATCGTCCCGCCGTACTGCTCGACGACGAGGCGTTCGGGAAGATCCTCGATCCGATACTGCGCGCTCTTGACGTGGATCTCGGGCCGAAGACGTTCGATGAGCGTCTCGGGGGTCAGCTCGGGAAAACCGACGACCGCATCGACGCTGCGCAGCCCCGCGACGACGGCGGCGCGGTCTTCGAACGGGACGAACGGCCGCGCCGGCCCTTTGAGCCTGCGCACGGAGTCGTCACCGTTCATCCCGACGATCAAGACGTCGCCTTGCGAGCGAGCCCATTCTAGATAGGCGACGTGTCCCGCGTGGATGAGATCGAAGACGCCGTTGGTGAAGACGACCGTGCGTTTTGCAGCGCGCTGCGCCTCGCGCCAAGCGACTGCGTCGTCGAGCGAGAGGATCACCGGTCTTCGACGAGCGCGACGATCTCGTCGGCGGAAGCGGTCGCCGTTCCCAGCTTTTCGACGACGGCGCCGGCGGCGAAATTTGCGAGCTGCATCGCGGAGAAGATCGGCGCGTTCGCGGAGAGCGCGAGCGTGAGCACGGCGACCGCCGTATCGCCGGCGCCGCTGACGTCGTAGACCGTACGCGCGACAGCCGGAACCGTGAGGCGTTCGCCGTCTTTCCCGAAGAGCGCCATCCCGTGCTCCCCGCGGGTGATCAAGACGTAGCCGACGCCGAGCTGCGCGAGCAGCGCGCGCGCCGCTTTCTCGAGTGATGCGTCGTCGACGATCGGGACACCCG
>JAFAMS010000064.1 GCA_019233165.1 Vulcanimicrobiota bacterium
GCGACGATTGCCGGAATTCCGCTTTTGCTGGCCCGGACGGGATATACCGGGGAGGACGGTTTCGAGTTGTTCGCTCCGAACGCGCACGCCGTGCGGCTGTGGGAAACGCTTCTCGAGCGCGGCTCGAGCGCCGGCCTGGATCCGTGCGGTCTCGGGGCGCGCGACGTTCTGCGGCTCGAAGCGGGGATGCCGCTCTACGGCCACGAGCTCGAGGAAGATATCACGCCGCTCCAGGCGGGGCTCGGCTGGGCCGTCAAATTCGAGAAGCCCGGCTTCGAAGGGAAGGCGGCGCTCTAGGCACAGCGCGCCGCCGGCAATTACGCGCGGATCGCCGGCTTTATCATGGAAGGGCGCGCGCCGGCCCGCGCCGGCTACAAAGTGCGCTTCGAGGGTAGGGACGCCGGTGAGGTTCGCAGCGGCTCGCCGGCGCCGTCCCTCCAGGGCCGCAACATCGGGACGGCGCTCGTCGAGAAGGCGGCGGCCGCGCCCGGCGCGCAAATCGCCGTCGAGATTCGGGGCGAAGCCCAGCCTGCAACCGTGGTCGAGTTGCCGTTTTACAAGAGACCGAAGTAACCCACGCCGCTCGGAGAACACGTTGTCTCAACCCGCTAACCTGCTCTACAGCAAAGATCACGAATGGGTCGCGTTCGAGGACGAGATCGCGACGGTCGGAATTACCGACTACGCCCAGAGCTCGCTCGGCGACATCGTTTACGTCGAGCTTCCGCGCGTCGGTACGAAGATCGACCAATTCGGAAACATCGGCGTCGTCGAGTCGGTCAAAGCCGTCTCGGAGATCTTCACGCCGATCGGCGGCGAGGTGATCGAAGTCAACAAAGCGGTCGAAGAAGAACCGGCGCTCGTCAACCGCGAGCCGTTCGGCGCCGGCTGGCTCTACAAGCTGAAGGTCGCCGACGGCGCACAGCGAGAGAAATTGCTTTCGCCACAGGCCTACGACGAGCTCGTAGCGAGCCAGTAGCCGCGCGCGTGTACACCCCGCACACCGACTCCGACATCGAGGCGATGCTCGCCGTCGTCGGCGCCAAGAGCTTGGACGAGCTCGTGAAGGTCCCGGCTGAGGTCGCGCTGCGCGCAAAGCTCGAGCTTCCCGCCGCGCTCTCCGAGACGGAGATCGCGCGAAAGTTCGCCGCGCTCGCCGCGCGCAACACCGCGCCGGAACTCGCCAGCTTCTTGGGCGCCGGCGCTTACCGTCACTACGTGCCGCCGGTGATCGGCGCGCTCTCGATGCGCGGCGAGTTCTTGACCTCGTATACGCCATATCAAGCCGAGGTCTCCCAAGGGTACCTGCAGGCGATCTACGAGTGGCAGACCTACGTTTGTTTACTGACCGGCCTCGACGTTGCAAACGCTTCGGTCTACGACGGCGCGACCGCGCTCGCCGAAGCGGCGATCATGGCGGTGAACGCGACCGGCCGCCGCGCGCTCCTCGTCTCGAAGGCGGTGCATCCGAATTACCGCGCGGTGTTGGCGACGTACGCCGAAGGGATCGAGCTCGAGATCGAGGAGCTCGAGTACGCGCCCTCCGGCGCGACCGATTTTCGAGGAATCGCCGAGCGCTTAGCAGAGAATCGGTACGCCGCAGTAGTCGTTCAGTCGCCGAATTTCTTCGGAGCGGTCGATGGCATCCCGCCGGAATACGCGCAGGCGATTCAAGCCAGTGGTACGCTCGCGATCGGCGTCGTGGCGGAAGCGCTTTCGCTGGCGGTGCTCGCTCCGCCGGCTTCGTGGGGCTGCGACATCTGCGTCGGCGAGGCGCAATCGTTCGGTGTCGCCCAAGCCTACGGCGGACCCCACGTCGGTTTCATCGCCTGCACGAAAGAACACATGCGCCGCATTCCCGGACGGCTCGTCGGACGCACCGTCGACAACGTCGGCCGGCCCGCGTTCGTGCTGACGCTGCAGGCCCGCGAGCAACACATCCGCCGCGAAAAAGCGACCTCGAACATCTGCACGAACCAAGCGCACTGCGCGCTGACGGCGACGATCTACCTTGCCGCGCTCGGGGCGAGCGGTTTGCGCGATTGCGCGCTCGAGAATCTTGCCAAGATTCGCGAGACGCAACGAGCCGTCGCGGCGGTCCCCGGCGTCGGCGTTCGGTTCGACGGTCCCGTGTTCAACGAGTTCGTCTTGCGCGTCCCCGGGCGCGCTGCCGACGTGTTGGAAGCGTTGCGCGAGCGCCGCGTCCTCGGCGGCCTCGATTTGGGACGCTTCTATCCGGAGCTCGGAGATTCGATGCTGATCGCGGCTACCGAGATGACGACGCAAGCCGAGATCGAGGCACTTGCCGCCGGTCTGCGCGCGGTCGTCCCGGCGCTGGGAGGTGCGGGCCTTGCCGCGGCTCGCTGACGCGCTCGCAGCGCCGCTGATCTTCGAACAAGGTCAGGCCGGCCGCGCGAATCGCTACTTCCCCCGGCACGCCGAGAGCGCCGACGCGTATCTGCCGGCGGAAGCGATACGCCCCGAGCTCCCGCTTCCCGACAATTCGGAGCTCGACGTCGTTCGGCATTTCACGCGCCTCTCGCAGCGCACGTTCGGGATCGATACAGCCTTCTATCCGCTCGGTTCGTGCACGATGAAGTACAACCCGCGAATCAACGACGCGATGGCGAACCTCCCCGGTTTGCGCGACCTTCATCCGTTCGCTCCCGACGAGCTCGCGCAAGGCGCGCTGGCAATCATGTGGGAGCTCGAGCGCGCGCTCAGCTCGCTCTTCGGTATGGCCGAATTCTCGCTGAACCCCGCAGCCGGCGCGCATGCCGAATTCGCGGCGCTTCTGATCGCGAAAGCCTACTTCCGCACGCGCGGCGAAACGCGGCGTACGACCGTGATCGTCCCCGATACCGCACACGGCACGAATCCCGCGTCGGCGGCGATGGTAGGCTATAAGGTCGTCTCGCTGCCGTCGGACAAACGCGGCCGCGTCGATCCGGACGAGTTGAAGAAGGTTTTGGGTTCCGACACCGCCGTCTGCATGATGACGAATCCGAACACGCTCGGCCTCTTCGAAGACCGAATCAAAGAGATCGCCGATGCCGTTCACGACGCCGGCGGGCTGATGTATTACGACGGCGCCAACGCGAACGCACTCATGGGGAATAGCCGGCCGGGCGACATGGGCTTCGATCTCATGCACCTGAACTTGCACAAGACGTTTTCGATCCCGCACGGCGGCGGCGGGGCCGGAGCCGGACCCGTCGGGGTAGCGGCGCATCTCGTTCCGTTCTTACCAAGCCCCCGGGTCGAGCGCAACGGCGAGGAATTTTCTTTGCAGTTCGAGTTGCCCGAATCGATCGGCCCGATGCGTTCGTTTTGGTCGAACTTCGCGCACGTCGTTCGCGCGCTCGCGTATATCTGCGCGAACGGCGAAGAGGGGCTCACGAAAGTCTCGCAGCTCGCGGTCCTCAATGCAAACTACATCCGCGCTTCGATCCGCGACGTGCTCGAAACGCCGTACGACGAGCCGTGCCGTCACGAGTTCGTCGCGACCGCGCAGCCGCTCAAGCGTGAGACCGGCGTCCGCGCACTCGATATTGCCAAGGCGCTTCTCGACCGCGGCTACCACGCGCCGACGATTTACTTCCCCCTACTCGTTCCCGAGTGCCTCATGATCGAGCCGACCGAAACGGAATCGAAAGAGACGCTGGACGGGTTCATCGCGGCACTGCGCGAGATCGTGCAACAGGCTCACGACGATCCGGTCGCGGTCCAGTGCGCGCCGATCGAAACGGTCGTCGGGCGCGTCGACGAAACCAAAGCCGCACGCGAGCCCGACCTGAGGTGGCGGCCCTAGAGCGGTTGGCTGCGCGGCGAATCGCGCCATCCTTGCGATGACATTCGATACAACACGTGGCGTTCGAGACGATGGCCTTTTGAGACCGCGGGATTGTCGAAGTCATCCTTCGGATCGTAGGTCATCCCGAGCCGCTCCATCACACGGCGCGAGGGCATGTTGACCGCGGCCGTCATCGCGACGACTTCATCCCAAGCGAGCGTCTCGAAGGCGTAGTCGAGCAGCGCGCGAGCCGCTTCGGTCGCGAAGCCTTGGTGCCACGCCTCGGGCGTGAAGATCCAGCCGACCTCCATCGCCGGAGTGAAGTGCGCCTCGAAACGGACCGCCTTCAATACCGCCGTACCCGCGAACGGTAAGCCGCCCTTCACCTCGACGACAAACCAGCCATAGCCGTCGTGCTCGAGCGCCTCCCTGACCCGCGCCGCCAGGGCCAGGGATTCGTCGCGCGGCGTGACGTCCTCGTAGAACTCCATTACGCACGGATCTCCCATCATCTCCACGAACGGAGGGACGTCGTCGTCGGTCCAACCGCGCACCAGGAGGCGCGGCGTCTCCAGGATCGGGGCTATTGGACTTTCGCGTGCTGCAAGTTTGCTCGGCGCACTCGATCGGCGACTTGCCGCACGACCTTGATCGCAAAGAAAGGCTGCTCTTGCACTAGCTCGACGAATTGCTCTTCGTCGATGGCCAAGAGCGCGCCGTCGGTCGCAGCTACCGCGGTGGCGGCGCGGGGTGCGTTCTCGACGAGGCCCATCTCGCCGAACATTCCGCCTTCATGAACGACGTCCACGACGCGATCGTCGAGACGAATCTCGACCTGACCCTGCAGCAACACGTACATGCAGTTGCCCAAGTCGCCTTTCAAAAAGATCGTATCGCCCTTTTTGAAAGGTCGTGCTTGTTCTTTGCGATGGCGAAGCGGCCGGTCGCTCATAGCAAACTTCCTCCGGCCGGTGGCTTCGCGTCGCCGCCTGCCCCCTCCGCTCCAGGGACGGGGGTGCGCTAAGCCGCATACTCGGTGCCGATGAAGCCGTCGTTATGGAAGCGGATCTCATTCTCGTTCGCGCTCGCGTCGTCGCTCGCGGCGAGCGCGGGGGCGCAAGTCCCAGGGCTGCCCGTGCCGTCGCCGCAGGGTTCGGGGCTGGGCGCCGGTGTGCGGCGCGAAGGCATCTACCTCACGGCACCGATCACGGTCGACGGGGCGGTCGTCTTCCGCGTCGCCACCCAACAGATCGCCGGAAATAAAATCGACATCGAGACGCGCGTCGATTTGATCGAGGGCGCGATCGCGACGGTTCTGGCGCAGGAAGGGAACGTGCGCGGCGCGCCCACGATCTACGATCCCGAGACGTTGCAGGTACGGGTGCAAACGGTCGACGGACAGCCGGTCGTCGTCGCCTCGGATAAGCGACATCCCGCGGCGATCGCGATCGCTACCGTAACCGCGTCCGACGCCGGTCTCGCGCGCCAACCTGCCGCCGACGTAGCCGATTCCTGGCGGACGAAGCTCGAGGGAAGCCTTCTCACGGCCCTTCAGATTCGCCAGCCGAATCGTCTGCGGCAAAACGTTCGCGATCTTTCGATCGTCGTTGCGATCCTTCTGGCGGTCTCCGCGCTGCTCGTCTATCTGGTTAGCCGCATCCGTAACTACGCCGCGCGTATTCGAGCCTTGGAGCCGCCTAGCGACGGCGATACCGAGGTTGCAGCCTTCGAGGCCAGGCGAGACAGCCGGTTGTCGCTCGCAAAAGCGATGGCGAGCACGATCGTCTGGATCCTCGTTCTGCTGTGGTTCGGTACGGCGATCTGGGCGCTGTTGCTGTTTCCCGTGACGGCTCCGCTCGGCCGTCAAACCCTGCAAACGGCAAGCGTCATCGCCGGAATTTGGATCGTGGCCGGCTTGGTCAACCGAATCGTCGACATCGTTTCGTTGCGGTTTGAGACGACGTACGGCCAAATCGACCCCCGGCGCGCCGTTCGCGTGCCGACGATCACGAAGGCGATACTCGGCTTCAAGAGCCTCGTCATCTATTTTGGGGCGATTCTTCTGACGCTCGGCGCGCTCGGCTTCCCCGTCGCCTCCGTCGTGACGTTCGGCGGAATCGCCGCACTCATGGTGACGTTCTCGGCGCAAAATCTCTTGCGCGATTGGCTGAACGGATTTCTCGTTTTGCTCGAAGATCAATACATCGTCGGCGATCGCGTCGTCATCGCAGGCTATGAGGGCGTCGTTGAAGATCTGACGCTGCGCGTCGTCCAAATCCGCGACGATGACGGCAAGCTTACGACGATCCCGCACAGCTCGGCGACGACGGTCGTCAACCTGTCGAGGCCGGCTCACGTCGGCAGCTCCGCTTAGCAAAGCAAGCGAGCCCCCCGAGCGAAAAAGGGCGACCCTTTGCGACCTCGCTTCTTGGTCCCGGTTGCTACAATAGAGATAACCGGCGGAGCTCGCGAGGGCTCCGCTTTCTCACCCCTAGCACGGGAAGTAAACGACCAGTCATGCGTATTAAGTACGAGGTCTCCGCAGGCGGCTTGATGCTGCGCCGGAGAGGCTCAACGTTCGATGCGTTGCTTATCGGACGCGGTAATCCGCGCGTATGGTCGTTGCCGAAAGGCCACGTCGAACCGCGCGAATCACACGAGCAAGCGGGGCTGCGCGAAGTCCGCGAGGAGACCGGCTGCTGGGGCGAGATCATCACCAAGCTGTCGGATATCTCGTACTGGTTTTACCTCAACCGCAGCAAGCACAAGAAGTCGGTCCACTTCTTTCTGATGCGGTATCTTTCGGGCGACACCGCCAATCACGACCACGAGGTCGACGAGGCGGCGTGGTTCGAGATCCGCGCGGCCAAGAAGGCGCTCAAGTACGTGAACGAAAAGCGCTTGATCGATCTCGGCATGGAATATCTGCAAGAGCATCCCGACGCGGTAGGGGAACCCGAGACCCCCGAGTACGTGAATCCGGCGATAGGGATGGATGCCTAGGAGTTGAGTGTCATCCCGGCGCCGGAGCGCGCCTGTCACGTCGTCCTCCAAAACGTCTTCGACGGTCCGCTCGATCTGCTCCTGAGTCTCGTCAAGGAGCAGCAGCTCGACATCGCTACCGTTCCGCTCGCGACGGTCGCCGATCAGTATTTTGCGTACATCTCCGCGATGGAAGAGCTCGACGTCGAAGTCGCGGCCGAATATCTCGTGATCGCAGCGACGCTCGTCTTCCTGAAATCGCGGTCGTTGCTCCCACCGATCCCCCCCGAATTCATGGCCGAAGGCGAGGAGTCGCCGGAGGTCGTCGAAGAGCGGCTCCGCCAGCGGCTGATC
>JAFAMS010000135.1 GCA_019233165.1 Vulcanimicrobiota bacterium
AGGCCATCCAGTCCTTTTCGACCTCGTCCCTGTCGGCGGCGGCCTTTGCCGGCCTGTTCCGGTTCCCGGGCACCCGGCATCGGATCGAGTTCGGCGACGAGGACTACAACGTGGGCGAACGCCTGCAGGGAGAGGTTCCCATGCCTCCTCCGGCGGAGCACTGCGTTGCTCTAGCGGTATGGCGGAACAACCAGTTCCTCCATATCAACACCTTCGATGAAATGGAACCGTTCGATCGGCTCCTGTTCATCGTCCCCTTGTCACAGTTTCGGGGGGGCGCGCCGCGTCAGCAGACCCGCACGACCCCCTAGGCGAAGGCCCGACCGAACGTTCACGTGGGAGATCCGTTCATGCTGCAACCCGGGGCGCGGGTGCCCAACGTCGCCGCCAAAGACGACGAAGGGACGACGGTGCGCTTGCGCGACCTTGGTATAAAGGCCCTGGTCGTCTACTTTTATCCCCGGGCGAACACGCCCGGCTGCACCAACGAGACCATCCAGTTCCGGGACCTCAACCCCAAATTCGCCCGCAAAGGGGTGGCGGTGGTCGGGGTCAGCCGCGATACGGTGGCCGCCCAGGCGAATTTCAAGGCCAAGTACGACGTGCCGTTTCCGCTACTCGCCGACGTCGACTCGAAAATCTGCGACGCTTTCGGGGTAATTGTCGAAAAGAACATGTACGGGAAGAAATCGCTCGGAATCCAGCGGTCGACGTTTCTCATTGAGGACGGCGCCGTGACCAAGGTGTGGCCCAAGGTCAAGGTCGAGGGCCATGCCGCCGAGGTCCTCTCATCGCTGTAGCGCCGCTGCGAATAACGGTCGCCGGGTCGAGTTGCTCGGTACCGCGCATCGATCGCGCCTGTTCGGCCTACCTCATCGAGGATGGCGGATTCGCCTTTTCGCTCGATTTCGGCACCGGCGCGTTTGCCAATATGCGCCGTTACGCGGATTACGACCGGCTCGACGCGGTGGTGATCAGCCACATGCACGCCGACCACTTCTTGGACCTCATCCCGCTGCGCTACGCCGTTCGCTACGGCTCGAAGCGCCGGGAAAACCGGCTGCCGGTCTGGATGCCGCCCGGCGGCATGCAGATGCTGCGTTCGATGACCAGCGTCTTCACCGGTGAGGGGAACGGCGATTTTCTCGATGAGGCGTTCGATCTGCGCGAGTTCGACCCGGCCAAGGCGTTGCCGATCGGCGACGGCCGGCTGCGCTTCGCGCCCACGACCCATTTCATCACCTCGTTCGCGATTCGCTACGAGCGCAACGGCTCGAGCCTGACCTACTCCGCCGACACGGCGCCCGACGCGCGCGTGGTGGCACTGGCGCGCGAGACCAACCTGTTTCTGTGTGAGGCGACGCTGCTGCCCGGCGAACTCGAGCACGGCGGCGTTCGCGGCCACTCCTCATCGAAAGAAGCGGGTCAGATGGCGGCCGACGCCGGGGTAGAACGCCTCGTCCTCACCCACTACTCGCAAGACGCGAGCAGCGACGATCTGACGGCTGGCGCGCGCGCGATCTACAAGGGCGACGTAACGGTTGCCGACGACCACCACATCTTAGAAATCTAGCGGCGTTTCAATTATCGGTTTTCGCTTCGCCGCGCGGCAGCGAAAATTGGATCAGCGAGCTGATCGGCGCGAGCCCGCGCGAGATGATCGCGTAGACCGCGACCTTGAGATTCAGCTCCTCGAGGCGGGCCTTTGCGGCCAGCACCTCGCGGCCGCTGGTAACGACGTCCTCGAGCAACAGCACGCGCTGGCCCTGTTCGAACGGGCCCTCGACGTACTCGTCCGCGAACGCGCCGTACTGCTTGGGGCTCTTACGCACCACGATCATCGGGATGCCGGTCATCTGCGAGACGGCGGTGGCGATGATCACGCCGCCCAACTCGGTGCCGCCGATCAGGTCGGGATTGATCTCGGCGACGATCGGCGCGAACAGCCGCGCGATCCGGCGCAGGATCTGGGGGTCGGAGAAGAGCCGGAACTTGTCGATGTAGTAGTCGCTGCGCACGCCGCCCGAGAGCAGGTACTCGCCGCGGGTCAGCGCGCGCTCGACGATGATCTTGTGGAGCCAGCGCAGTTCGGGGATGCGCGCGATCGGCGAGTTCTCGTCGGTCATCGGCTACAACTCCCAGAGAAAGGCGTTCCAGGCTTCGTTCATCGGATTCGGAGCGAAGTTCTTGAACGCGGGATTGGTCGGCTGGAGAAACCGGAAGTAGAACAGATCGAGGTCGGGAACGTCGCGAGCGAGCAGTTTCTGAATCTCCGAGTAGGCTTTCTT
>JAFAMS010000406.1 GCA_019233165.1 Vulcanimicrobiota bacterium
TGATCGACACGATATCGCTTTTGGCGATGACGCTCGTCGTCGGCATCCTGGTCGACGACTCGACGGTCGTCCTCGAAAACATCGAGCGACACTTCCGCGAGTTGCGCCAGCCGCCGAAGAAGGCAGCCCTAGAGGGCCGGACCGAGATCGGCGCGGCCGCAGTCGTCATCACGCTGGTCGACGTCGTCGTCTTCTTCCCGATCGCGTTCATCAGCGGTCAGGTCGGCCGTCAAATTGCGGAATTCGCGATCGTCGTCGTCATCTCGACGCTTACGTCGCTCTTCGTCTCGTTCACGATCACGCCGACGCTCGCCGGCTTGTGGGCGCTGCGCTCGCACTGGAAGCCGCCCAAGGCGATCGACACCTTCGGGCGCTGGTTCGACGACCTTCGCACGTGGTACGTCACGCGCGCGCTTCCTTGGAGCCTCGAGCACGGCAGGTTCGTCGCGATATTCTCGGCGGGAACGCTCGTCGTCGCGCTCGCCATGGTGGGGTTTGGGCTAGTCGGCGAAGAGTTCATTCCACCGATCGATCGCGGCGAGATTTTCATTCAGCTCGTCTATCCGATCGGAACGCCGCTCGCAACGGTGCAGCAAGGCGTCTTCGGATTGGAAAAAGAGATCCTCAAGACGCCCGACGTTTTTGCCAACACGGCGGTCGCGGGTGCATACGCGGCTCCGTTCGGCGGATTCGTGACGCAAAGCAACGTCGGTCAGGTGCACGTCTGGCTCAAAGACGATCGCTCGCAATCGACGTCCTATTGGGTTCGCGAATTCAAGCAGACGGCCGACGGCTATCTCGGAAGCAACGCCACGGCGTTCGTCGTTCCGGCGACCGGAACGCAGGGCGGAAACGCGCAGCCGATCGACTTTCTCGTTACCGACGTCACCGGCGGAGATCCGACGGCGTACGCACAGAAGGTGCTCGAACTCCTACAAAAAGTTCCCGGAGCGACGAGCGTCAACAGCACCGGCACGCAACTCGCGCCCGAAATTTCGGTACAGTTCGACCGCAAGAAGGCTCAGGCGCTCGGTATCGACATCGGGCAAGCGGCGATTGCCGCGGGTGCCGCATTCGGCGGCGACGTCGCAACGCAGTTCGAGACCACCGAAGGTCTGGAGCAGGTTCAAGTCATCTATCCGACCTCGTACCAAACCAGCATCGAGCAGTTGCGCAACCTGCCGCTGCGCTCTTCGACCGGATCGATCGTCTATCTCGGCGACATCGCCACGTTCGTGACCACGCCGACGCCCCCGCTCATGACGCGCACCGATCGGGACACCGTCATCCACGTTGAAGCCAACTACGCGCCGAACTCCTCGCTCTCCGCCGTGGAGAGCGGTTTGCTGAAGCGGCTGCCGTCGCTTCACCTGCCGCCGAACGTCGTCGTCCGTCCGGCGCCGCTTGGCCAGCAAGACTTCATGCACCAAACGCTGGTCGGCATCGGCCTGTCGATGATCGTTTCGATCGTTCTCGTCTACTTGCTGATGGTCGCGCTCTACAACAGCTACATCTCGCCGTTGATCATCATCTTCTCCGTGCCGGTCGCCGCGATCGGCGCGATCGGCGCGCTCTTCATCTTCCATCGCTCGCTGAACCTCTTCTCGCTGATCGGCACGATCTTGCTGATCGGCATCGCGTCGAAAAACGGAATCCTGCTCGTCGACTACGCGAATACGCTGCGCGATCGCGGACGCGACAAGCTCTCCGCCATCACGGAGAGCGCGAGGACGCGGTTCCGCCCCATCGTCATGACGAGCTTCTCGGTCGTCGCGGGCAACCTTCCCCTGGCGATCGCCTTGGATCCGGGATCCAGCTCGCGCTCGAGCCTCGGCATCGTCGTCATCGGCGGCGTTCTCAGCTCGCTCGTGCTCACGTTGCTGCTGATCCCCAACGTGTACATGTGGCTCGCGCCCAAGGATCGCACGCGCGCCGACGCGGAGTTCTCGCCGTTGCCGGAGCGCGAGCCGCTACCGTCAGCGTGATGCGTTTAACGCGTCCTGCACGGACGCGAACCGCCGATAGCCGCTAAACGTACGTTTGACTTCCGCCCAACCGTGCATAAAGAGCACGTGACCGTCGTACCGCTGCTTCTCGCCGACGAGATCCCATAAATCGGGCAGCACGCGTCCGAAGGTCATCGCGATCGTCGCGCGGTCGACGTGACTCGGGTTCACGCTGGGCGAGAACTGGATCCAGAGAAAGTGGTGCGTTGCAAGGTCGATCGCGGCGATGCCGTCGCCGTGCTCGTCGTCG
>JAFAMS010000435.1 GCA_019233165.1 Vulcanimicrobiota bacterium
ATCGACGCTGTAGAGTCCGCTCGCGACGATCACCTCCGCACCGCCGCCTTGCAGCGCCCGGACCGCGGAGACCGCGGCCTCGGTGTCGGGGACGTCGGTGTGCAGAAAGTGGTGAACGCTCCGCAAGAATTTCCCGGGTGCAAGCTCGAGCGGTTCGAGCGCGGTCTGCGAACGCGCGCGCAGCCCTTCGAGGCCGCCCCCTATTCCGGCGATCCCGACGACGGCGACGTCGCCCTCGAGGAGCGCGTTCGTCGCCTGCGTCGTGCCGTGCGCGATGAACCGCACCGCCGCGGGGTCGAGTGAGAGCGTTTGCAGAAGGGTTTTCAACGCCTCGACGATTCCCGCCGCGACGCCGCTCGGGGCTCGATGCGTCGTCGGAACCTTGACCTGGCCGACGAGTTCGAACGTCGCAGCATCGATAGCGACCGCGTCGGTGAACGTCCCGCCGACGTCGATCCCTACGCGAATCGGCAATCGTTGTCCCTCATGCTTTCGTTACCGCGATTCAGATTTCACGCGAAACAACCTGCACGGGAGGTTTGCTTGACAGAAGCCGAACGCATCGAGCTCGGCGCGAAGATCCGCCGGCAAGTCCTGGGTTCAGAATACGTCGATCGTCCCGGTCCGGCTCCGAACAAATTTCAACAAGCGTTCCGAACGTTTACGACCGAGCACTGCTGGGCGAACGTGTGGGTGCGACCCGGGCTCGATTACCGGACCCGCAGCATGCTGAATCTCGCGATGCTCGCGGCAATGGCCCGCTGGCACGAGTTCGAGATTCACGTGCGCGGAGCAATCAACAACGGCGTCACCGACGATGAGTTGATCGAGATCGCGCTCCAAGTCGGCGTCTACGGCGGCGTCCCGCTCGCTGCGGAAGCGTTCCGCGCGATCGACAAAGTCGTAAAGGAAGTGCGCGGCTAGGTCGGCCGGATCGGGCGGTAGTGCGGCTCCCACATCGCCTCGCGAACGGCGGCCTCCAGGTTCGGCGGTTGTTCTCGCGCGATCCCTTCACGGATCGCCTGCTCGGCGACGGCGATCGCGACGCGCGCCGAGATCTCCCGGATGTTCGAAACCGCCGGGAGGATCGCGTCGCCGAGGGTCGAGGCGTCCGCCATCGCGCAAATCGCGTTCGCCGCGGCGCCGAACATGAAGTCGCTGATCAGTCGCGAGCGCGTCACGATCGTCCCTAGGCCCAGCCCGGGGAAGATCAGCGCGTTGTTCGCTTGCCCGATCGTGTAGGCGATCCCGTTGTAGATCACTGGCGGGAACGGGCTCCCCGTTGCCATCAACGCCCGACCGTCGCTCCATGGAATCACGTCCGCGGGAACCGCTTCGGCGAGCGCGGTCGGATTCGAGAGCGGCAAGATGATCGGGCGCGCCGTGCCGCGCGCGATCTCGCGGACGATCGCTTCCGTGAACGCTCCGGTCTGCCCCGACGTACCGATGAGGATCGTCGGATGCGCGTTGCGCACGACGTCCGCCAGCGTGATTTTCCCGTCGTTTTCGCGCTGCCAGCCGGCGACGTCCCCGGGCTTGCGCACGTAGGGACGCTGGAAGTCGCGCAGAGTCGGCATCCCGTCGATGAGGAGCCCATCGCGATCGACCGGCCAGAAGCGCTCCTGCGCCTCGCTTGCGCTCAGCCCGTCGCTCACCATCGCGCCGCAGATCAGGTCCGCGATCCCGCAGCCGGCGGTCCCGGCGCCGAAGATCGCGATCCGTTGATCGCGCAGCCGCGCGCCGGTGACGCGCAGCGCGGTGAGGATCGCGGAAAGGACGATCCCCGCGGTTCCCTGGATATCGTCGTTGAACGTGCAGATCTGCGAACGGTATTCTTGCAAGATCCAGCGCGCGTTCGCGGCGCCGAAATCTTCCCAATGCAGCAGCGCGTCCGGAAAGAGCCGGCGCGCGGTCTGAATGTAGCGGTCGACGAACGCTTGGTAGAGCGCTCCCCGCACGCGCTTGTTTCGATACCCGAGGTAAAGCGGGTCCGCATGCAGGCTCTCGTTATCGGTGCCGACGTCGAGCATCACCGGGATCACGCGCCCCGGGTCGATCCCGGCAGCGGCCGTGTAGACGGCGAGCTTGCCGTTGCAGATGTCGATCCCGCCGACGCCCCAGTCGCCGATCCCTAAGATTGCCTCGGCATCGGTCGCGACTAACAGATCGACGCCGTCGTTCACTGCGGCCGCGTTGCGCAACGACTCTTCGACGTGCTCGGGGTGCTCGATCGAAAGAAAAACGCCGCGCGGCCGGCGATACTGACGGCTGTACTGTTGGATCGCGGTCCCGACCGTCGGCGTGTACACGACCGGAAGCATCTCGACGAGATGCTCTTCCAAGAGATGAAAGAAGAGCGTCTCGTTGCGATCTTGCAGCGCGGTCAAGAACGAGTATTTCGCAAGATCGTTGGGGACCGCCGAGTACAGCTCGTAAGCCCGCTCCGCTTGCTGATCGATCGTTAGAACCGCCGGCGGGAGGAGCCCGATCAGGCCGAGCGCTTGCCGCTCGGCGAGCGTGAATGCGGTCCCCTTGTTGATGCGGGGAGAATGCAGCACGTCGACGCCTCGAGCGGCAACTTCGAACTCGCCGTTCGCATTGACGGCATACGGCCGGGTCGGACCGCGCGCGATCGCCACGCTAGACTGTTGCTATAGGAGTCACCGGAGACCCTACCGCGCCCGGCAAGCGCAGGGGCGGCGCGGTCAAAAGGAAGCTGCTGCGTGCGTTCTCGCCGAGCCACGCCGCGAGTTCGGCAAGGTACCAGAGCTCGCCGATCATCACGCCCAGCTTGAAGAGGCACAGCTCGTGCAGCGGGATGAAGGGACCGGTCTTCGGGTACTGCGACTCGGGGCGGCCCGTCATCGGATTTTCGACGGCGAGGTTGTCGGCGATCAAGGCGACGACCCCACTTTCGTCGACCCACCGTATCAGCCGCGCGTCGTTGCCGTCGAGGACCGCGCACATCGTGCGAACGAGCGCGGGATCGGGCTTCCCGCCCATCTCGAGCAGCCGGGTCGCGTAGCCGGTGTGAAAGAGCACGAAGTCTCCCGTGCGTACGTCGATGCGGTCGTCGCGCATGACGCGCTCGAGCATCTCGAAGTTCACCGCGGTTCGTCCGTCGCCGAAATGTTTGCGAAGATCGAGGAGCACGCCGCGTCCCTGTAACCCGAGGACCGCCGCCGCGGCGACGTCGTGATCCGGGATCCCGTTGTAATAGGAGACCTCGGGCGCTCCATCGCCGTTCGCATCGAAGAGCGAGCCGATATGCGCGAACGAGTCCCATTGCGTCGAGTACTGCAAGTACAGCGTGGCGTAGTCGTCGTTCATCACGTCGGTCGCGCCGGGCGCAACAGTCCTTGCTTGAAATTCGTGATTGACCGTTCCGTCGCCGCGCTCGACCCACCCGAGCGCCGGCGGCTTGCGGTGCGGTGCGACGACGCTCGCCCCCGGGTAGTCGAGCGGAAGGCTCAGGCAGAACCGCTTGCCGACGCGAACCTCGCGGACCGCCTCGAGGACGCGCTCGGGAGTGAGGGTATTAAGCCGGCCGAGCCGGTCGTCGTCGCCCCAGTCGCCCCACGTCGAACCGTCGGGACGGCGTTTCCACCTCACGGGATCACGCTGGCGGCGATCGCTTTGAGCTCCTTGATATCGAGATCTCCGACGAGAGCGAGCATCAGCCCGGCTTCACGCCATGAGAGCAGCGTGGTCGGACCGTCCGCGACATATTGCGCGTCGCGCCCCTCCACCTTCGTCGAAGTCGGCTTCAGATTCCCGAAGTCGGCCGCGGCGCTCGCCGCGTTTTCGAAAAGCGAGAGCGAGCGGACGCCGTCGGAATACAGAAGATGCAGCGTCTTGACGCCGCGCAGCACGTTCACGTCGGCGCTGACGATCGTGAAGCCCTCGGGGAGATAATGCGGGCCTGCAGGCGAGAAGCCGGCATTCTTGAGGACGCGATCGAGGTCGGTCGAAGGCGTCCCCGAGGTCCGTCCTTGGACGATCGAGTATCCGGCCGGGACCGGCGTCGCGAAGACCGCGGAAGGGATGTCGCGCGTGTAGCGGATCTGATCGAAGAGGATCCGCGAGCCGAGCGTGCCGTTTGCATGATAGGTCTCTTTTTCGAGGACCAAGTGCGTCTCGGAATCGATCCACAGACGCATCGTTCGCTCCCCGGTATAACGGTTGACGAGCGAGCACGGAAACGACGGGCGCCCGGCGACGGTTTCGAGGTTCCCGAGCACCGGACGGTAATTTGCCAGCAGCAATCCGAAGTTGTCGTTGGCGGCCGTTTGAATGTCGTACGTAGGTCCGCGCGAGACGACCACTTGCTGATGCTTCGTATCGTAGGAGTAGGTAGCGGGTCCGCGGACGACTACGATGTCGCCGAAGACATCGGCGGGCGCCAGGAAGATGCGGTGCGTCTGTGCGGGAGCGAGATGCTCGACCTTGGCAATCGATGCGATCGCACCGGAGGGCCCCCATCTGATCGTCTCGACCTGCGCCACGTACGACACCGAGCGTGCGGCCGCCATCGACGCCCGCAGCATCTCGATCGCGCGCGCATCGTCCTGACCCCGTTCGAGCGAAGGCGCCGGTGACGGGGTCGCCTCGGCGAGCGCCGGCGGCGTGCCGGCGGCGGTTAGGGAGAAGAGTAGGGCGAGAGCGAGCAGTCCGCTGCGAGCGCTAGCGAGCACCGCTGTCTACCAGCGAGGCTGCGTTTACGGCTTGCATCATCGGGACGGTTTCGGTTGAAGCGGTCCGCTCGAGCGAGGTCATCATCACGGTGGCGCTCCGATCGGCAAGCGGGTTCTCCTGCGCGTGTGCCGCGTGCTCTTCGAGGTAGTACATGACCGGGAGCGTCGGCGCCGCCGCATGCTGCGTCCCCATCGGGATGAGCACGGCAGCGAGCGCGGCTGCTGCGACGACCGGGACGACGACGGCAGGACGCAGCCACGCCGCAAGCCGTTCCCACGGCGTCGGCGCCGCAGCCTCGGCTGCGATACGCGCCATGATCGCTTCGCGCATACCTAAAGGAAGGTCGAGCTCTTCAGCCTTCGCCTGAGCGCGCAGACGCCCGCCGATCGCACTCTCCAGGTTCAACCGCACCGAGCAGTCGGCGCAAGCTTCCAAGTGCATGAGCACGGCAGCGTCCTCGCCGGGGGCGAGCTCGCGGTGCAGGTAGTCGATGATCGTGTCGTTGCCGAGATGTTGCATTAGCGTGTCTGTTGTGGCCGTTCTTGTTCCTGAAGGACGAGTCGCCGGAGAAGGGCGCGGGCCCGGTGGAGTCTCGAGCGGACCGTTCCGATCGAGCAACCCATGATGTCCGCGATTTCTTGGTAGCTGTACTCCTCGATATCTGCCAGGATGATCACTTGTCGCTGTTCTGAAGAGAGCCGTCGCAACGCCCGGGAGAGCGGTTCAGAGAGCTGGCGCTCGACGTAATCGTCGATCGGATGAACGGCGAGCGGCTTCTGGCCCCCGAACTCCTGAGGGGCGTTGTCTTCGGGTATCTCCTCCTGGAAACGTCCCTTTCGTCGTCTTAGTTCGTCGCGATGGAGATTCGTGACGATGCGATAGATCCACGAAAGGAACGAGGTGCCTGGTTGGAACGACCTCCAAGCCCGGTAGACCCGAATGAACGCGTCCTGCGTGAGATCGCGCGCGTCCGCCTCGTTGCCGGTCAGCCGGTACGCGAAATTGTAGGTCGCCTTCCCATACTGCTCGATCGCCCGCTCGACGAAGGCGTTTTGCTCGGGAGTAGAGGGCTCGACCGGCTTGCGAGGCACTCCCACGGGCTCCACTCTACGTTCTCCCCGAGAACCCGGCCTGCGCTTCACCTAATCTATTCGGTGATCGCAGCCTCCTTCCCGGCCTAGGCCTTTTGGGACCGACAGGGGGCCCCCAGCGGCGGGTACGAAACTGAGGCTCCCCCACCCCTCCCGTTAGAAAGAAGCCGTGATCTCCACCCACGTTCCGCTCGAAAACAGTGATACGGTCAGCTCGATCGTCGCGCTGCTCGTGCGTTTCCCGGAGATTTCGTCGCTGTGGTCGGATCCGGCCGACGGAGCGATCCGTCTAACGTACGCGGTCGCGCGACGGCTGACGAAAGCCGAGCAGCGCGAGCTGGCGGAGGCACTCGACGATCACGTCCGCGCGTTCGTCGCGCTGGAGGGGCGAGACGTAGAGACGATCCGCGTGCGGTGCGAGACCGATCATGCGGTCAGCTTCATCCACTGCACGCGCGATTCGGCATCGTTCACACGCGAAGAGCTCGAGCTGCAAATCGGGCTGCTCGCCCAGCGCTTCGGTGACGCGCTCGTCAAAAACCCGGTCGACGAGCCGATCGACGAGGAGGTCGAGGAC
Source organism: Vulcanimicrobiota bacterium (assembly GCA_019233165.1). Lineage (GTDB taxonomy): Bacteria > Vulcanimicrobiota > Vulcanimicrobiia > Vulcanimicrobiales > Vulcanimicrobiaceae > JAFAMS01. Next base: position 6,364 of record JAFAMS010000435.1, read on the forward strand.
GCCGAGGATCAGGAAGTCGAGCACGCGATCGAGGCGATGCGCGACCCGGCGCTCAAACGGTCGCTCGTGGGGTATCGCGAAGAGAAGCGCGTCCTCGTCTACTTCGTAAAACATCGGAAAGCGAAGGCCCCGGCTCGCAGATAGGTTCTCCGCTCAACATTCTCGTCGTCGGCGACGTCGTAGGGTCGCCGGGGCGCGAGACGCTCAAACGGTGTCTGGCCGTGACGCGCGAGCAATACGGCATCGATCTTTGCATCGCCAACGGTGAGAACGCGGCGGGCGGCTTCGGCTTGACCCCGTCGACCGCCGAAGAGCTCTTCGCAGCCGGCGTCGACGTCCTCACGAGCGGAAATCACATTTGGGACAAGCGCGAGCTGCGCGAGCATCTCGAGACGAGCGACCGCATCCTGCGCCCTGCCAATTATCCGCCGGGGACGCCGGGCCGCGGCTCGATGACGTTCTCGGTGCGGGGCGCAAAAATCGGTATCCTGAATCTGATGGGCCGCGTCTTCATGCCGACCGTCGATGACCCGTTTCGCGTCGGACGCGAGCTGGTCGATGAGCTGCGCGCGATCACGCCGGTGATCGTCGTCGACATCCACGCCGAAGCGACGTCGGAGAAGATGGCGCTCGGACGGTTTTTCGACGGTCGGATCAGCTTCATCTACGGTACGCACACGCACGTGCAAACGTCGGACGAGCAGATTTTCGGCGGAGGTACCGCTTATCTCACCGACGTTGGGATGACGGGACCGACGGAAGGCGTCATCGGAATGGAAGCCGGCGGCGTAATCGAGCGCTTTACGAATGCGTTCGCCGAACGCTTCAACGTGGAGAAGCAAGGAACCAAGCAGTTTTGTGCCGCTGTCGTAAACATCGACGCGGCAACGGGGAAGGCGCTCGACATCAAGCGTATCTTTATGCGAGGGATCGCATGAACGACGTCGGAACGCCGGCCCCGCGCAGTCCGGGCACGCACATTCTCAAAGTCTCAGCTCAGAGCAGCCCAAACTCCGTCGCCGGCGCCCTCGCGGGCGTGCTGCGCGAGCGCGAAACCGCCGAGCTCCAAGCGATCGGCGCGGGAGCTACCAACCAAGCGGTGAAGGCGATAGCGATCGCTCGCTCGTATCTGGAGTCGAGCGACTTCGACCTGATGTGCGTCCCTGAATTCATCGACGTCACGATCGATGGAAAAGAACGAACTGCGATGCGGCTTGCGGTCGAACGCCGACCCAAGGCGTGATCGTCGACTTCCACTCACACACGACGAATAGTGACGGAAGCCTCTCCACCGCCGAGCTCGTGGCGGCGATGGAGCGTCGCGGCGTCGCAGTCTTTTCGATCACCGACCACGATTCGACGCGCGCCTATGCCGAGATGCCGGCGACCCGCGCCCGCGTCGTTACGGGGATCGAGATCAATACGACGCGGGACGGCGTCGACGTCCACATTCTCGGCTTCGGTTTCTCGCCGTCGCCGGACGGCGCGCTGGCGCGGACGCTCAAAGCGAACCAAGACGCGCGCCGCGTTCGGATTCGTACGATGGTGGAGCGGCTCGTGCGGGCGGGTTATCCGCTGACCGATGCGATGGTTGACGCGGAAGCCCAAGGGAGCGAGTCGCTGGGACGCCCGCACGTCGCAAAAGCGCTCGTTCGCGCGGGGATGGTGCGCGACGTGCAGACCGTCTTCAACGAGCTGATCTCGCGAAGCGGTCCGGCGTACGTTCCGTCGACGCACATCAGCGCGCCCGAAGCGATCGACGCGATCGCGAAGAGCGGCGGCGTCCCGGTGCTCGCGCATCCCGGGCGGCTCGACGACTACGGCATCATCGACGAGCTCGCGGAGCGAGGGCTCGTCGGAATCGAAGTCTTCTATCCGACGCACAGCACCGCGCAAGTCGCGCATTTTCGGGCCCAGGCGGCGCGCCTCGGACTCGTCATGACGGCGGGCTCCGACTTTCACGACCACCGCTGGAACGCGAGCGTCGTCGGCGTCGAGGTCGACCGCGGAGATATCGAGCCCTTTCTGGAAATGGTCGCGTGAGAGGAGGGCATTCGTTATGACTGCCAGGCTCAATCACGTTGCGGTGGTGGTGGCCGCCGTGGTCTTCTTTCTTTGGGGCTGGATCTGGTTCACGATCTTCGGCGGCGCGTGGATGGCGTACGTCGGCAAGACGACGTCGGGGTTGGGACCGCTCGTCTTCGTCGTCTCGTTCCTATGCGGCTGGGTCGTCGCGTACGTTACCGCGATCGCACTCGCGGACAGCGAGAATCCGAACATGGTGCGGCACGGGATCGAATTCGGCTTGTTTTTCGGGATTGGGATTTGGGCCGTGCTGCTCCTGAACGCCGCCCTCTACCTCGGATGGCCGCTCGGATTGTGGGCGCTCGAGGCGTTCTATCCGGCGATCGGGATGGCGATGATGGGCGCGATCATCGGCGGCTGGCGGAAGTAAGAACCTCCGCCGCCGTGCGGCGGACTCGCGCAACGTGCTCGCGCGCGGAGGCTTCGAGCTCGGCAAGCTCGCCCGCCTGGGCATTGACGAGCGCGGCGTCCTTCAAATACTTGTGGTTGATCCGGACGTTGGCCGCGCTTGCGGCGAGCGCCGCGGCGCCGAACTCGGCGGCGCAGAGCACGTCGCTGACGAGGTTATCGTTTCCGAGCTGCAGCGTCGCCTCGGCGAGCGCGACGACGGCGGCCGCGCGCCGCGCTACGCCCATCGGGGCCGTCGCGGCGGTGGCGAGCGCGTCTTGGAGCGAGCGGGTCCGAAGCGTCTTCTCGTCGGGGGTCGTCTTCGGGAGTCCCATCGCCGTCACGACGGCGCCGTAGGCGACCTCGTCGAGCCGGCGTTCGACGAGAAGGGCGCGCCTGAGGCGATCGGCCTCCTCGGCGATCGCTCCCCCGCCGTTTGCGGGCCCTGTAATCCGGGCAACCATCGCACACAAGGCCGCCCCGAGCGCGCCCACGACCGCCGCCGCGCTCCCCCCTCCGGGGGTCGGGGATGCCGAGGCCAAACGCTCGGCGTAGGCGTGTAACTCCAGCTCTTCCATCGAGGTCCCACTTCGCAGACCCGGGCGGCCCTCCGCTCGTGCCGAATACGTATTAAGCCGTTTCTGATTGTTTCAAAGATCGACGGCGCAAGCCAAGCTATCTTTAGGAGCAACTCGTGCAACTTCTCGAAAAGGCTCGCGGCGACGTCAAAGACGCGAGCCTGGCGGAAGCGGGTCGCTCGCGGATTGCCTGGGCCGGAAGCTTCATGCCGGTCCTGGCGCAGATTCGCGACCGCTTCGCCAAGGAAAAACCCCTCGCCGGGACGCGCATCGGCGCCTGCCTGCACGTCACCACCGAAACGGCGAATCTCATGCTGGCGCTCAAGGCCGGCGGTGCCGAGATCGCGCTCTGCGCGAGCAACCCGCTCTCGACGCAAGACGACGTCGCGGCGGCGCTTGCCGACTCGTACGAGATTCCGACCTTCGCGATCAAAGGCGAAGACAACGACACCTACTACCGGCACATCGAGTCGGTGATCGCGACGAACCCGCAGATGTCGATGGACGACGGGTGCGACCTCGTAACGACGATCTTCACCAAGCACAAGCCGATGCGCGCGCAAATGATCGGCGGGTGCGAGGAGACGACGACCGGCGTGATTCGTTTGCGCGCGATGCAGAAGGACGGCGTCCTTCCATATCCGGTGATCGCGGTCAATGACGCGCTCACGAAGCACATGTTCGACAACCGCTACGGGACCGGGCAGTCGACGCTCGACGGCGTCGTGCGCGCGACGAACGTCCTGCTCGCCGGCTCGACGGTCGTCGTCGTCGGGTACGGCTGGTGCGGTCGCGGCGTCGCCTCCCGCGCGAAAGGGCTCGGCGCTCACGTGATCGTCGCCGAAGTCGATCCTCGCAAAGCGATCGAGGCGGTCATGGACGGTTTCTCGGTTATGCCGATGGCCGACGCGGCAAAGATCGGCGATCTCTTCATCACCGTCACCGGGAA